>CAYNCR010000087.1:0-10093 GCA_964395575.1 uncultured Desulfohalobiaceae bacterium | reverse complement strand
CAGGCCGCCACCGGGGATAAAGCGGACGACATGCTCGCCTATCTCCAGGGCCACGAGGTCCCGATTCTGGCCTGTACGCCTTGCGCCAAGGCCAGAAAGATCGGGGAAGATGATCTCGTGGAGGGCGCCCGCATGGGCTCGGCCGCGGAGCTCTTCACCATCTGCCAGGGAGCCACAGTGATCAGCCTTTAGGCGAAAACCCCGCGGCAGCCTATTCCCAGGGAGTGAGGACCTCGCAGCCCTGGGCGGTCACCGCGATGGTCTTCTCGAACTGGGCGGACAGGGAGCCGTCCTTGGTCACCGCGGTCCATTTGTCCTCCAGCACCTGCAGCTCTTTGCCGCCGAGATTGATCATGGGCTCCACGGTGAAGACCATTCCCGGCACCAGGATGATCCCGTTGCCCTTCTGCCCGAAGTGCGGGATCTGGGGCGGCTCGTGAAACTCGAGCCCCACTCCGTGGCCCACCATCTCCCGGACCACGGAACAGCCACGGCCCTCGGCATGGCTCTGGATGGCCCATCCGATATCCCCAACGGTGTTGCCGGGTGCAACCTGCTCCAGACCGTGCCGGAGGCTGTGGTAGGCCACATCCACCAGCTTGGCGGCCTCCTCGCTCACCTCGCCCACTTTGAAGGTCCTGCTGGCGTCCGCGCAATACCCTTTCAGCCATGAGGTCACATCTATGTTGACGATGTCGCCCTCCCGGAGCTCGTATCCCCCGGGAATCCCGTGGCAGATCACCTCGTTCACCGAGATGCAGACGCTCTTGGGAAACCCGCTATAGTTCAGCGGAGCGGGTACAGCGCCGTTTTGCACCGTGAACTCATGGACCCGCTGGTTGATGTGTTCTGTGCTCACTCCGGGCCGGACGAGCTCGCCCGCCATGTCCAGGGTGCGCACGACCAGGTCACCGGCCCGGCGGATTCCCTCGATGTCCTTCTCCTCCTTGAGGCGGATCTTGTAGCGCTTATAGTAGAGCTCCTTAAGATTCTCCTGGCTCTCCTGCTGCGCCTGCATGCAGCACTTCTTGTATTTCTTGCCGCTGCCGCAGGGACAGGGCTCATTGCGTCCGATCTTCACCATCTCCTCCTTCTTCGTGACTGGTGAGTCGTGATTTGTGATTTGTGTCTGGCAACAGTGACGAGAGACAGGTAATGAGTCATGTGTATGGGGCCATTCACTGACCCGCCAGCTGCCAGCTGACCTTTGGCGTCTGGCCGGCCTATAGCTTTCAATCCAAATCGTTGGTATATTATTTTATCAAGCAGTTCAAACCATGCGTATCGACTGTCATTTACACACAAGCCGATATTCGGGCTGTTCTCGGCTGGACCCGGAAACCGCCTGCAAAAGGGCGCTGGAGCGAGGCCTGGACGCCGTTGTGCTCACCGAGCATCAGCGTCAGTGGCCCAGTGAAGAGATCGAGGCCCTGAGGCGGCGTTTCCCGGAGTTGGCCCTGTACAGCGGCTTGGAGGCCACTCTGGAGAATGGAGTGGATGTGGTGGTCATCACCCGGGAACAGGGGCTCAAGATCCCCTTCGGCCTGAGCCCGGAAATTCTTTTCACTCCGCAGTGGCTCGATCCCGACTCGAGCTATCTCTTCCTCGCCCACCTGTTCCGCTGGAGCACCGTCCCGCCGCACGGCCTGGAGCTCTTGGCCCCTTTGGTCCACGGCCTGGAGATGAATTCAGTCAACATCCTTAGAGGCCAGTTCCACTTGAGAAACGGTCGCTATGCTCCAGAGGCGGAGGCCGTTTATCAGGAGACGCGAAAACGCTTCGGCCTGCAGGGGCTCTTCAACAGCGACGCCCACGATCCGAAAGCCGTGGGGAGCCTGGCCAACGAGATCCCCTGCGATCGCCCTCCGGCTTCCGAGACCGAGCTGGCCTCCCTCCTCAAGGGGATCACTCCCCGGGAATGCCAGGACCCCGACCTCCTGAGGGAATTGCTTTAATCCCTACAACTGCTGGATGAGATAGAGATACACCGGCAGGCGGCTCCGCATCTTCAGGGGCTGGATCAGGCGCATATGCTCCCGTTTCCTGCCGCCCCGCAGGGGGGAGAGATACACCGTCCCCTTGCTCCTGGGCCTTTCAGGAACATCGCGGAGGAGCTCCTCCAGCCCGGTCCAGTGGGACTGGGGCAGATCCGGATCCACAACGAAGTTGGCGCTCACCTCCACCCGCTCGCAGCGCTCGTTGAGCTCAAGCATGCGGCAAAAGGCCTCTTTCACCTCGCCAGAGCCCACGGGCTTGCCCAGCTCGCCCAGCGTCTCCTGGTCCGGGGATTCCAACCCCACATTGACATAAGTCCGGCAGGGCATATCCGCAAGACTTCGCCACAGATCCTCCGGAGCCGCGAGCAGGGAGCGGACGCTGGCGAAGAGGAAGAGGTAGCGCTCCTGCAGAGGAGAATCCCGCAGAGCCTCGAGACACATCCGTGCCGCGCCCTCCACGCGCTCCCGTCCGGCGTGAAGAGCGTCGTCCTGTCCCAGAAAGGCGGCGTTCAGGTTGACCATGTCCTCGCCCAAAAGGTCCCGCACCCCGCCAAGCTGCTCGCGCACCTCTGCTTCCGAGCGGCTGCGGAAGGCGCGACCGGACTTCACCCGGCAAAAGGAGCAGTTGTACAGGCATCCATCCGCTATGATCAGGGGCAGCACTTCGTAGTCCACATGCCGGGTGTCCGGCGGAAGGACCCGCACCCGGTCTCCCAGGACGCGCCACAGCTCCTCGGCCTTTTGGCGGTGGACATCTTCCCCCCTTGTCTGGGCCAGACGGAGAAAACGCCGGATCTGTTCCGGCGCTTCCCGGTCCAGATGCCTCTCCGCCAGGAACGGGGCCTCCTTCCAGACAGACAGGGCCCTTTGCACCGCTTCCTCGGCAAAGGGATCCACCTGCCACAGGGAATTGCTGGGATACCGGAAGCAGGGCAGATAGTGCTCCCCCAGCCAGTCGTAGAGATCCTCGGTATAGCGGCCCGAAAAATAGTAGACCCAAGTATTGCCCAGAGTGCGCTTGAGCCACTCCGAAGGGTGGGGCCAGTCCCTGCCCCGGCCATGAATATATTTAATATCCCCGTTCTGGTCGTAGTACAGGACGAATCCGGGCAGGGTCAGCCTGTGATAGCGCCCCACCAGAGGCGGAAAACTAACCTTGCGCTGCCTGAGCTCTCCCTGCACATCGAGCTCGATGCTCACATGCCCGCTCTGGTAGTACACGCGCCTTCTCCTTGGTCGGAAGCCTGTGGCAGAGCCCTTACCCAACTTCGTTCTGCCAGCGTCCGCGCAGGCACGGGGTTTTGGGCAGTATCTCCCGGTGTGTGCACAGTTTTTTGAAGATGCTGAACCGCCCGTTCGCTGGCGCTCACTCGACTAGGGGGCCAAGAAGGACGCGGATCTGCCAAGCGAAGCTTGGCGAGTCTTTCCCCGCGGCAACGGTCTGCCGCGGGGAATGTCCCACATGTCGAGCGACCGAAGGGAGCGGGCGGTTGTCACCCGTAATCCGTAAAACGTGAAAACCCGACCCGGAACCGAAGACCCAGAACGCTTAACGCAGAACGGGGAACATTGACTCGCTCACGCAGAGATCGTACAAAAAGATCTCATCTGCGCCAAGCCGCTGGCGGAAACCCTCCGACCGGAGCTTTTTGTCGTCGGACAGGCAGGCACTCGCAGCCGCGACCGCCAAAAACCAGAGGTTGGCGACCTGGAGCTCCACGCAGCGTTCTTCGCGAATCGCTCACGGCACGGACCACGACCAACTGGTCACGATTTTCCAGTCACCAGCCACGCTCACGAGTTTCCCATGAGCCAAGTCAGCCCGGGTTACAGGAATGTGTTGAAGGAGCTCTACAGCCTGCAGAAGCACGGGATCAAGTTCGGGCTGTCGCAGACGGCCAATCTGCTGGACGGGCTGGGCAATCCCCATATCGGCCGAAATTTCATCCATGTGGGCGGCAGCAACGGAAAGGGCTCGGTCGCCTGTCTCCTGGAAAGCGCCTTGCGCTCCTGCGGGTATCGAACCGGTCTGTTCACCTCTCCCCATCTGGTTCAGTTCAGCGAGCGATTCCGGGTCAACGGCCGGCCCATTCCCTCCGGAGAGGTCGTGGAGCTCCATGAGGAGCTCAGGGCGGTGATGGACGAAAGCGAGCCCCCGACCTTCTTCGAGGCGGTCACCGCCATGGCCCTCGCCTGTTTCCGAAAGCGGGACACGGACATCGCCATCATCGAGGTGGGCATGGGCGGCCGACTGGACGCCACGAACCTGATCACCCCCCTCCTCTCCCTGATCACCAACATCAGTCTGGAGCACAGGGAATTCCTCGGGGACACCCTGCTGGAGGTGGCCGGGGAGAAGGCCGGAATCATCAAGGAAGGCGTCCCGCTGCTCACCGCCGCCACGGACCGGGACGTCCTCGATCTCTTCCGGCGGACCTGCCTGGAGCGCGGGGCCCCCATGTACCATCTCGACGAGGACTTCTCCCACACGGACCGGGGTACAGGGCTCGCCTTTCGCGGAAGCCACCTGGCCCTGGAACATATGGAAGTCGGGCTGCTGGGCCGGCACCAGCGGCGCAACGCAGCCATGGCCCTGTCCGCTCTGGACACCCTGCAGGGACAGGGCTGGCCCCTGCCTCCCGAGGACATCGCTTTGGGCTGTGCAATGGCCCGCTGGCCCGGCCGCCTGCACCAGGTCACATCCTTCCCCCGCGTAGTGGTGGACGGAGCGCACAATCCCGAAGCCATGCGGGAATTGGCCCGAAACATCCGGGAGGTGTTCGATTTCACCCGGCTCATCGCCGTGACGGGGATCATGGAGGACAAGGACGCCTCTGCCATGCTGGAGGCGATCGCGCCGCTTACCGATCACCTCGTTCTCACCCGCCCGGAATATCCACGTGCCATGGATCCCCACACCCTTGCCGGGCACTGTCCCGACACCGTTCCCTCCATCGAGGTCCACCCAACCCTGCAAAACGCCCTGGATCGAGCCGGAGGCCAGGCCGGAGAAAAGGACCTGGTCCTCGTCTGCGGCTCGCTGTTTACTGCCGGGGAGGCGCTGTCCTACCTGGATCCGGAAACCTTCCCTCCCGAGCATTAACGTATCTGACAGCCCGGTCTTACGCTATCTGCTCGCCACCCCGCTGACCTCCGATTCCGACCTCCCACTTCCGACTTCCGACTCCGACCTCCGGCCTCCGATCTCCGGTTTCCGGTTTCCGGCGTCTGATCTCTGGCCTTTGACGTCTGGATACCGACTCACCGATTCACTCACTGATTCACCGTCCTCTGCCCCAACAGCAAAACAGTACCGGTAAAGCACCATGAACGGGGGCCTCATGTGTCCTCAACCCGATTTTCCGGCACGACACTTGGCTCCATGAGCTTTGGCAGGCAACAACTAGCGAACATGCTTAAGTTTTTGGGCGGAAGGCAGTTGACACAATCCGTTTAGCCGGATATATTAATACAAAATACCTTTTATTTCTGAGAGATAGGTACATTCCCTGTTCACTGATCGGAAGGAGAATGAAGAAGCCGTTGTTCTGCAAGCTTCCTGTCCAGCCCGTATCGGGTGAAACCGGAAAACTCGTAAGCTCAAAGAGGCATCCTATGGACATCGAGAACATGGAAACCCTGCTCAAAGCCCTGTCCGAGCGCACCAGGCTCCGCATCATGGCGCTGCTCACCGAGGGGGAGCTGCGGGTCTGCGATATCATGGCCGCCTTGAACATGCCCCAGTCCACAGTGTCCAGGCACCTGTCCTATCTCAAGAACGCCCGCTGGATTCAGTCCAGACGGAAAGGCTCCTGGATCTACTACCGCCTCGTCAGAAGCGAATCCGCGATGCAGCAGAAACTGTGGAGCATGCTGGACAAATATCTGCAGCAAATCCCGGAGGTGCGCAGCGACCTCCGCACTCTCCGGAGCTATCTCGCAAAACGGAAACTCAGCTCGGCCTAGTGTATTGGGGAGAACGAGCGCCGTATAACGGGAAGGACACAGGGATCGTAAATTCCGTGAACCACGTTCTGAAAGGAATGCCGCGAGGAGGGAAACGCGTGCAGATGACCTGGACAAGCCAATAAGGCAAGCCCAATACAGGAGGAGAATATGTTATTCGAGAGGAGCGCGAAAACAAGTGGCCATCAAGGCGAGGAACAGGCCGAGCTCCCGATCGCCACGCAGAGTTTGTGCCCGGAGTGCGGCAGGGTGCTCGACGCCCAGCTCTATGACAGCGGGGGACAGATCTGGATGCTCAAGACCTGTGAGGAGCATGGCACTTACAATGAGCTGATCAGCAGTGACAGCGAATTCTTCCTCCTGCGGCGGAGACGCCACTTCGAGCTGGGGAGCCCCATGCACAACTGCCAGACCCAGTCCCAGGGCAACTGCCCCCACGACTGCGGCATATGCGGCCAGCACAAGTCCAGTCCCTGTCTGGTCAATATCGATCTCACCAACCGCTGCAATATGAACTGCCCCATCTGTTTCGCCAGCTCCAACGTCAGCGGGCGGCTCTTCGAGATGAGCCTGGATCAGCTCTCGGATGTCCTGGACCGGGTTATGGGCATTGAGCCCTATCCCCCGCTCAGCATCCAGTACGCCGGAGGCGAGCCCACTGTGCATCCCCAGTTCCTGGAAGCGGTCAAGATGGCTAAGGACAAGGGAGTGCTCGACCTCCAGGCCGCCAGCAACGGGCTCATGTTCGCCAAGAAGCCGGACTTCGCCAAAAAGGCGGCTGAGGCCGGCCTGGACGTGGTCTACCTCCAGTTCGACGGCATGACGGACGACATCTACAGGGAGTCGCGAGGCAGGGATCTCTTCGATTTGAAGATGCAGGCCATCGAGAACATGAAAGAGGCCGGGATCATGGTTACTCTGGTACCGACTATCGTCCGCGGCCTCAACGATCATCAGCTCGGGGACATCCTGAAGTTCGCCATCGACAACACGGATGCCGTCACCGCCCTCAGCTTCCAGCCGGTTTCGGTCACTGGCCGGATCGACGAGAACAAGCGGCTGGAGATGCGCTACACCATGGCGGACATGGCCCGGGACCTGCAGGAACAGAGCGGGATCCTGAACATGTATCAGGACTGGTATCCCTTTTCCGTAATCTCCCCGGTGAGCCGTCTCCTGGAGAGCATGACCGAAACGCCCAAGATGTACTTCTCCTGCCATCCCCACTGCGGGGCGGCCAGTTATCTGGTGGTGGACAGATACACCAGGGAGGCAGTGCCCATCACCCAATTCATCGACCTGGAAGGGGCGATGCACGACATGAACAAGGAAGCCGAATCCCTGGAGAACCACTCGGCCTGGCGCAAAAAGCTGACCCGCTTCCAGCTCTGGCGCAAGCTCAAAAAGCACTATAGCCCGGAAAAAGCGCCCGAGGGCATCGACTTCGACGCGCTCGTCGACTTCGTGAACACCTTCCTGGAGGCGGAGCCGAACCACAACGACAGACAGAAGGGACACATCTACCACAAGATTGGAGAGCGCTATCACGTGCTGCTCCTGGCGGCGATGCACTTCCAGGACAACTACAACTTCGAGCTTCAGCGCGTGCAGCACTGCGTCATCCACTACGGCAGCCCGGACGGGCAGCTCTACCCCTTCTGTACCTGGAACAGCGGTCCCTGCCACCGCTATGCGGTGGAGGAACAGTTCTCCACTCCGCTCACCTAACCCCTTCCCTCCGGCAACAAGCCACCCAGGCCGGGTCCGGACAACGCCCGGACCCGGCCTGATCATACCCTCGACATCCCATCCTGCACGGAAACTTCCGGTCCAGAAACTGGTATCAGTGATCAGTGGCTGGTATTTCCAAGAATGATGAGTGATGAGCAGGGAGGGGTGTGTCAGGAAAGCGTCCCCTCGATCCCCGAAAACCTCACAGACCCCGACACAAAACAGGGAACCCGGAAACCTTAACGGGTGCTTCGCGCCCCGGAACCGGTAACCGGGAACCCTGAACGGACAACGGGGAACGTTGAACGGGGAACGAAGAGTCAGGCGGCCCCTACGGAATCGCCCCAGAGGCGATGGCTCTCATAGCTAAACATGTAGTCCCGCAGGGCCTGCGGCCAGGGGCGGGGCTTCTGGCCCGCCAAACGGGCGAAGTCGGATGTGTCCAGAACAAAGGAGCGCGGCCTCATGGTGCGCTGGGAAGAGGGATCCAGGGTAATGGGCTCCACCTTGACATTGTATTCCGTGGCCGCCAGGACCTCAGCCGCAAGCTCGCACCAGCTGGCCCTGCCGCAGTTGCTCAGGTGATAGATTCCCCCTGCCCCCTGCCTGATGAGCTGATAGGTGTACGCAGCCAAATCCAGGGTATAGGTGGGGGAGCCGATGGCATCGTGGGCCACCGGCAGTACCCGCTCCGTCTGGGCGCGTTCCAGGAGCTCGAGGATAAAATTGGTCTTCCAGGGACCGAAGAGCCAGGATGTGCGGATGATTAGAGCCTTTTCCGGAGCGGCCTCCATAACGGCCCGCTCACCGGCCAGCTTGCTCTCGCCAAGCGCGCAGCCCGGCTTGGGGGTGTCCTGTGGGGTATACGGGGCCCGCTTTTCACCGTCGAAGACATGGTCGCTGCTGTAGTGTACCAGAGAGACTCCGTTTCTGCGAGCGATGTCCGCAAGATATCCCGGCAGCATCGCATTGAGGGCATTGGCCTCCTCCGGATTGCGCGCGGCTGCCGCGCTGTCGTTCGAGCCCATCGCATTCACCAGCCAGTCGGGCTGCAAACGCTCCACCATCGCCTGCAACGAATCGCGGCCCGTGGGACTCACGTCTTCCCGGCCCTGAACAGCGACCCGGCAACCGCAGTCACTGAAGACCTTGGCCGCAGCCTGACCCAGCAGGCCCCGCCTGCCGCCGAGCACGAGCACCAGGGGAGCTTTGTCCGCAGCGCAGTTCTGCATCAATTCCGTATTTGCCATAAAACACCCCCATGTCCGGACGGACCGGGCACACCAAAATATGTAAGCCACCAGGACAGAGAAGACGCTGTGTGAAGAGCCCTGTGGCGCAGCTCCTGCAACTTTTATGGATTCCCCAGAGATGCCTGATTATCGTCTTGCGGCACCCGCAAGGCAAAAGGCCTTTTCTTGGCGTTCCTGAGACGTCTTGGCGGTTGAGTGACCCAAGCAAACGCTTGAGCAAAATGAACCGAAATTTTCCCGGAAAACCCCTTCCGAAGCGGACTGACTCCGAAAGGACAGGCGTTATACCTCCGACCCCCTGGACGCGTCAATTGCCTTTTCAATCTTTTTAGAATCCGCCAATCGCGCAGCTTGAGCCGGCAAAAGCCGGGGAATCTTCTCCCCTTGTCAGAACAGGCGTTTTGGTCTAGGATACATATGTCTTTTGGGCGGTTAACTCAGAGGTCAGAGTGCCACCTTCACACGGTGGAAGTCCGGGGTTCAAATCCCTGACCGCCCACTCCACGTCAACGGGAGGCGGAGCTCGTCCATGCCGCAAGGACCCGCCTCCCGGCGCGACCCCTCTTCCCCGCAGCCCGACGCCCCATGCAAGTCGCCCTCTATCAACCGGAAATTCCCCCCAACACCGGAAATATCGGTCGCGTCTGCGCCGCCACGCAAACCCGCCTTCACCTGATCGGTCCCCTTGGATTCAGCCTCGAGGACAGATATGTCCGCCGCGCCGGCTTGGACTATTGGCCCTATCTGGACCTCGTTGTCTGGCAGAGCTGGACGGAATTCATCCAGGGACCCGGAAGCCGACATTCCCTCATCCTGGCCGGGAGCAAATTCGCTCCCTCGCTCTACGCCCACTCCTTCGATGGGCGGGAGATACTCCTCTTTGGGCCCGAATCCCATGGCCTCCCGGACTGGTTGGTCCGGGAACATCCCCACAGACAAATCCGCATCCCCATCTGGGGCCAAGTCCGCAGCCTCAATCTGGCCAATGCGGTCTCCGTCTGCCTCTTTGAAGCCTATCGACAAACAAAAGATCTCGGCGGAATGTAGCCATGGATCCTCTTCTTCCCCTTATCGCCGTTCTGCTGGACTTCTGTTTCCGCGACGCCGAGCCCTGGCCGCATCCGGTCAGGCTGGTGGGCTGGCTCC
>CAYNCR010000086.1:0-10212 GCA_964395575.1 uncultured Desulfohalobiaceae bacterium | reverse complement strand
CTCGCGATAATTCCCCCAATAAATCAGCAAGTTAAACGCATTTTCATACAAAAAACTAACCACAATTCAGCTCGGGACAATCCATGCGCGTACTCATCCTCGGAGCCGGCGCCCTGGGAAGCCTCTTCGGGGCCAGGCTGCACAGTGCCGGCATTCCCGTCATCCTCTACAGCCGCAATACCGAGCACGTTCGTGCGATGCAACAAAGCGGGCTCCGCGTGCACGAGCTGGATGGTCGAACACACACCCTTTATCCCGAGGCGTGCGTTGACGTGTCTGCGGTGCCCTGGACCCCTCAGCTGGTGCTCACGCTGATCAAGTCCCGCGACACCGAGGATGCAGTGCGGGCGGTGCTCCCCTGCTGCTCCGGGGAAACCCTTTTCCTGACCCTGCAGAACGGCATGGGCAACGCCGGCCTCCTCCAGGAACTGGTCGGCACAGAAAGGGTCCTTGCCGGAACAACGGCCCAGGGGGCCACCCTCCTCAGGGCCGGGGAAGTCCGCCATGGCGGGGAGGGAACGAGCTATGTGGGACGCCCTGACGCACAGGCGGACGAGGCGGCCGAGCGGACCGCCTCCCTGCTCGACGGGGCAGGGCTTCCCTGTGAGGCGACGGATGAGGCCGACCGCCTGATCTGGAAGAAGCTTCTGGTGAACGTGGGCATCAACGCGATCACCGCTTTGGCCCGTGTGCCCAACGGATGGATCGAGGCCGATCCCTCGGCCCGGGAGCTGGCCTGTAGCGCCGTGCGCGAGGCGCGCGAGGTGGCCCGAAGCACGGGATTCGACTTTGCGGAAACCGTGGAGCGGGAAGTCCTGGATGTAGCGGAGAGGACCAGCAGCAACCGATCCTCCATGCACCAGGATGTCGCTGCTGGCAGACCCACGGAGATCGAGGCCATCAACGGGGCTGTGGAGGACCTGGCCCGTCGCCGCGGGCTCGCCGCACCCGTCAACTGGACACTGACCCGCCTGATACGACTCATTGACGCAACGCATCAGCAGAGGGAGACCGACTATGCCCGATAGGCTCACCGCGCCGCAAATCCGCCAGACGAAGGACGAGCGCAAGCTGACCATGCTCACTGCGTACGATTACCCCACAGCCAAGCTCCTGGACCAGAGCGGCATAGATATGCTCCTGGTGGGGGACTCCCTGGCCATGACCGTACTGGGTCACGAGGACACCCTCAGCGTGGGGATGGAGGAAATGCTGCACCATACCCGTGCCGTGGCCAGGGCGGCGGACTACTCCCTCGTCGTGGGGGACATGCCCTTTTTGTCCTATCAAACCAGCCTGAATCAGGCGGTATACAACGCAGGGAGATTCCTCAAGGAGGGACGGGCCCAGGCGGTCAAGCTGGAGGGAGGCAGATCCGTGCTGCCCCAGATCGAGGCTATCGTGGCCGCCGGGATCCCCGTCCAGGGCCATCTGGGGCTCACTCCGCAGAGCTCGGCCCAGTTGGGCGGCTTCAAGGTACAGGCCAAAAGCGCGGTGACCGCAGGGAAGCTGCTTGAAGAGGCCCATGCCCTGGTTCAGGCCGGATGCTTCAGTATCGTTCTGGAGGCCATCCCTGCGGAGATCGCGGAGAAAATCGCCGAGGAGATACCTGTCCCTGTCATCGGCATCGGGGCTGGAGCGGGATGTGACGGCCAGGTGCTCGTGTTTCACGACTTGGTGGGCCTCTATCAGGGGCAGCCCCCCAAGTTCGCCAAACAGTACGTCAACCTGGCCGACGCCGTGAGCGAGGCAGCCCATACGTTCAAAACCGAAGTGGAGGAAGGCACGTTCCCCACCTCGGAACACTCCTTTTTCCTTCCCCAGGAAGAGCGGAACAAACTCTGAGGCCGGAATGAACCGCAAAGAGCTCGACCCCCTTTCCAGAGCCCTTCCCCGTCATCCCGGAATCATGGGCAAGGAGCGCTTCTTCAATGCTGCGGTGCTCATCCCGTTGCTGGAATGCGACGGAGAGCTGCATTTCCTCTTTCAAAAACGGGCCAGAAATATCCGTCAGGGGGGAGAAATCTGTTTTCCGGGAGGTGAGCACGAGCCGGAGGCAGACGGTTTGTGCAGGGAAACGGCTCTTCGGGAGGCAGAGGAGGAGCTGGGCATATCCAGGGAGCACATCAGCCTTCTGGGGCGCATGGACACCCTTGTCTCCCCGCGGGGGATCACCGTGGACAGCTTCCCCGCCCTGCTCGACATTCGCGGCCCGGACGAGCTCGCACCGGACCCCAGGGAAGTGGAGCGCGTTTTCAGCCTCCCTGTCTCCTGGTTCGAGGAGAACGAGCCGGACACGTACTGGCTCAAGCTTCAGATCCAGCCGTCCTATACCGATGACTCAGGGGAAAAGATCGATCTGCTTCCGGTGGACACCCTGGGTCTGCCACAGCGCTACGCCTCGACCTGGGAGGGGCTCAGGCACCGCGTTGCCATCTATCACAGTCCCCACGAGGTTGTCTGGGGTCTGACCGCAGAGCTGATCCGGGAGCTTCTGACCCATCTCTCCACAATCCGCGGAAAGGAGTGAAACGCCTTCCTCCGGGCCCACTGATCACTGCGCGAAGCTCCCCGCTCTCCCACTGAAAGCGGGAAGGCATCCCACAAGAAGGGCAGGAGCCTCTCACTCCTTGCTGGCCTCGATGCAGGCGTAGGCATTGTGGTTGTGGATGGACTCGAAGCTCTCCACCTCCGTGCGGAACCAGGTAATCTGGCGCTTGTCGTTGAGCCGGTTGGCCACGTTGCGGACCACATCCTCCACAAAGGCGGGATTTTCAAAGGCTCGCTCGGTGACGCGCTTCTCGTCCTCTCGCTTGAGGAGGGCATGAACCTGGGCCGAGGCCGAATCCTGGGCGATGTGGATCAGGTCCTCGAGCCAGAGCATGCCTGTGAATCCGGCGCGTATGCTGACCAGGGCGCGCTGGCTGTGGGCCCCCTGCTCAGATATGGCCAGGGAACAAGGGCACACGGTCATGATCGGGACCTGCACATCCAGGCACATCCTTGGCTTGTCCGCCTCGAGCTCGCCGGTAAAGGCACACTCGTAGTCCATAAGCCCCCGGCTTTCGCTCACCGGGGCGCTCTGCTCCAGGAAGAAGGGAAAACGGAAGGTAAGGTGGGATCGCTTGGCGTTGAGCCGCTCCTGGACCTCGCTCAGGAGGTGCTTGAAGCTGGAGTAGTCCAGCACCCCCGACCAATCGTGCAAAAGCTCCACAAAGCGGCTCATGTGGGTACCCTTGGTATTGGCCGGGAGATCCACGTACAGATCCACCCGGGCCACCGTGTTCTGTACCCCATCGTTCTTATTGCGCACGATGAGCGGATAGCGGAGGTTCTTCACTCCTACCCGATCGATGGAAATGGTCACATCGGACGCGGCGTTCTGAATATCCTGCATCAAATCAGATCCTTGCCTGTGGTGGACAGACTGAGCTTGCCGTGCTTGATCCCGCGCGTGGAGGTCAGACGCCGGGAAATGTCGTTGATATCCCGGACCGCGCCCTTGAGCACAAGCACTTCCATGCAGTTCCTGTGGTCGATGTGCACGTGCAGCGTGGAGATGATGACCTCCAGCGCGCTGTGCTGGATCTCGATCATCTTCTGGGCCAGATCGCTCTGGTGATGATCATACACCAGGGTCAGCGTGCCGGCCACCTCCTGATTCTCATCCTGCCATTCCTCCTGGACCAGCTCATTCCGGATCAAGTCTCGGATCGCTTCGGATCGAGTGGGATAGTTCCTCTCCTGGCACAACCTGTCGAATTTTTCCAACAGATCCGAATCCAGGGATATCCCGAAACGTATAGTTCCTCCCACGCTCTATTCCCCTCTGATCATTTTTCCCAAGCTCCTTTTCCATCCGGAAAGGAGCTATCACTGCTTTTCCCCAAATGTGCTTTTTTTGTATGAAAATGCGTTTAACTTGCTGATTTATTGGGGAATTACCGCGAGACTCGCCCTGCACCCATTCAGCGAATGGGTGCAGGGTTCGCTGGGCTTCATAGTACACCTTGGCCTTGTTGGTACCGCTTGAGGTGGAATTGATTCCCTCCAGTCATCATCATTCACACCATTTGAATCCTGCTTCCCCGGAAATGATCCGGGAATGTCGATGAGGTGTTGCGTATCCCATCATGGGAAACCCGGGATGAAACCTGCGCTTCAGCGTCCACCCGCCTTCGCCTCGCGACATTGTCATGCTTGATTGTGCCAGGGGCGGCCCGGGAATGAGGGTTGTATGAAAATGCGTCGAACGTGCTGATTTATTGCGAGAAGCGGAAACATCGAACCTCTGCCCCATTTTCCGGGTCGTTTTTCCGCCTATACTACAGCCAACATGCTGTTGTCCAGATAAAAGGATTCCGCGCGAGAACCCTTCTCCTGAGCCCTGAAGCCGTCTCTTCAGGCCCCGTTTTATGCCGAGGCACTGAGGAAAAATGAGACCGAATCGTCATTTCGCCATACACGGTATTCATGGGCGATTTCTAAGGCTGAACCCAGTAAGCTCCCGCAAAATCCTCATCCAAGGCTTTTTGTGGGCACACTTTGAGCCCAACATGCCTGCAGAGAAACAGATCCGACCATCGCTTGGCCCATTGCCGAGTGATGAAATGTCCTTTTTGAGAGCTTAGCCTGTTTTCATGGCAAAACATCAAAACAGTGTCCAGGCTGCTCTCTCTCCTTGTGATATTGTTCCCTTCCTGTTTCAGGAGTGTCATCCCTTCTTCTGCTCCCATGCGAACAGGCTGCTTGTACCTAACTGACTCAAATGGATAATTTTCTTCTTGCCAGATATTCACAATTGTATTAGTATTGCATTGATCGAAGTCATTGTGCAAATTGTGCAAAAACACTTTTAACCTTTAGTGCGCTTCTCCTGAAAAGGACAAGCTTTGTCAGAGTCGGTTGAACCGTATGGACTCAGTTGCCTGCTGTGCCCATGAGCTGTTCCGGATTGTGCTCAATCCGCTAAATCAAACGGTAAAGGGGGGACGCATGAATGAATTGAACTTTGTCAAACAGCTCAACGCGAGGGGCTATTCCCGAAGGGATTTCCTCAAGTTCTGCACGGTCATGGCCGCGAGCATGGGGCTTCCGCTCAGCGCCGGCGAAAAGATCGCCTCCGCAGTGGAAAGCCCGAGCCGACCTCCTGTCATCTGGATTTCGGGCCAGGGCTGCACCGGCTGCACCGAATCCCTTTTACGGACCACGCACCCCACCCTGGAAAATCTCATCCTGGACATGATCTCCCTGGACTACAACGAGACCCTGAACGCGGGCGCCGGCCATCAGGCCGAGGAGTTCATGCACAACTCCGTTGAGGAGAATGCCGGCAAATTCATCCTCGTTGTCGAGGGCTCCATCCCCACCAAGGACGGCGGGATCTACTGCAAGGTCGCCGGTACCCCCTTTGTGGACATCGTCAAGGAGATGGCTGGCAAGGCGGCGGCGACCATAGCAATCGGCTCATGTGCCTCATGGGGAGGCATTCCTTCCGTCAATCCGGACCCCACTGGCGCCAAGGGCGTTCTGGAGGTCCTGCCGGACGCGACGGTGATGAATATTCCCGGCTGCCCCGCCAATCCCTACAACTTCACCTCGGCTGTGGCCCACTATATCACCTACAAGGAGCTGCCCGCCCTAGACGACAAGGCCCGTCCCACGTTCGCCTACAGCCGCCTCATTCACGAGAACTGCGAGCGCAGGCCCCACTTCGACTCCGGCCGTTTCGCCAGCGACTTCGGGGATGAGGCCCACAAACAGGGATACTGCCTGTACAAGCTGGGCTGCAAGGGCCCTGTCACCTATAACAACTGCTCCATTCTGGGCTACTGCGACGTGGGATCCTGGCCGGTCAAGGCGGGTCATCCCTGCTTCGGCTGCAGCGAGGAAGGGGTCGGCTTCAGCGTCCCGCAGTTCGTGGAAGCGGACCTGACGAAGGAGAGTCTGTACACCCCCGCGGCCACTCCCGCAGACATCACCTATGAGCGGGGCGGAAACGTCTCCGCGACCGCAGCCGGCCTGGTTGGCCTCGCGGTGGGTGCGGCTGCCGGAGCCGGAATTGTGGCCTCCCGGAAGCTGAAGTCCGAAGAAGCAACGAACAACCAGTAAACCAAGGGAGGGTCACGATGACGATCAAACGGCGGGAATTCCTCAAGGCGAGTGCCGCCGGGGGAGCCTTGATGGTCGCCGGCTCGCAGTCCGCCAGTGCCTCCACGGGTGGTGAACACATCCCTCCCAAGGCTTTGGGGATCCTCTACGACTCCAACCTGTGCATCGGATGTCAAGCCTGCATGACGGCCTGCAAGGACGCCAACGACATGCCCCCGGAGCATTCCGGAGCCAATACCACATGGGACAATCCCCTGGATCTGTCCGCAAAGACCCTGAACGTCATCAAGATGTACAGGGACGGCGACAACTACGCCTTTATCAAACGCCACTGCATGCACTGCCTGGATCCGGCCTGCGTCAACGCCTGCCCCGTTTCGGCCCTGGTCAAGGACCGGGAGACGGGTGTGGTGACCTACGACGCCTCGGCCTGCATCGGGTGCCGCTATTGCCAGGTGGCCTGCCCCTACAACGTGCCCAAGTTCGAGTGGGACTCCCCCTTTCCCAAGATCCAGAAATGTCAGCTCTGCGATCACCTCTACGCGGAAGGGCGCTATGCCGCCTGCTGCGAGTCCTGCCCCACGGGCGCCTCCATTTTCGGTCCCGTGGATCAGCTGCAAAAAGAGGCAGAACGCAGACTGCTCCTGGAACCGGGCAAGTACTTCGACTTTCCGGTGAACCACATCGAACGGGGCGACACGAGGCGCCAAAAGGCCCAGCCCTATATCAAACACATTTACGGGAGCGACGAGGTCGGAGGCAGCCAGTACCTACTTCTTTCCGGCACCGATTTCACCAAGCTCGGGCTCCCGGACCTGCGGGAGCGGTCCTACGTCAAGGATCTGGAGGGCATCGCCAACACCTTCTACAAGTATCTGATCTATCCGGTGGCCGCTTTCGCCGGGCTGGCTTACCTGGCCAAGAAGCGCGATCACCACGAATAGGGCAACAGCAAAGCCCTCCAAGCCGAGAAAAGGAGCGACCCATATGTCCGAAGCCAAACCTTACGGAGGCAGGGTTTTTACCATACCCTTCATCCTGGGCCTATTGGTTATCCTCATCATGTTCGGCTTCCTGGTCCAGCGCTTCCTCTATGGGCTGGGCCCGGTCAGCGGCATGAATGACGGCTACCCCTGGGGCCTGTGGATCGCCTACGACGTCAACGTGGGCACCGCGTTCGCCTGCGGGGGCTATGCCATGGCCATTCTCATCTTCATCTTCAACAGGTTCGAATACAGCCCGCTTCTCAAGCCGGCTATCCTGACCAGCTTCTTGGGCTACGCCCTTGCGGGCTTTTCCATCTTTTTCGACATCGGCCGCTACTGGAACATGCAGAATATCTTTCTGCCCTGGCACGCCAACGTGCACTCGGCCATGTTCGAAGTAGCCCTGTGCGTCGCCACCTATTGTCTGGTCCTCTTGATCGAGGCATCCCCGCCCTTTCTGCAGAAATTCAAGCTCCACCACATCGAGAGCAAGCTGAACAAGGTCCTGTTCATCTTCGTTGCCCTGGGCATGCTCCTGCCCACAATGCACCAGTCCTCCCTGGGCAGCCTCATGGTGCTGAGCGGCTCCAAGATGTCCCCACTCTACTGGAGCCAGGCCCTGCCGCTCTTCTTCCTCATTGCGGCGCTGCTTCTGGGGTATGCCATCGTGATTTTCGAGGCCACGCTCTCCGGAGTGGCCTTCAACAATCCTTCCGAGCTCAACATCCTGAAGAAGCTTTCCAAGATCATCCCCTGGCTCGTGGGAATCTTTCTCCTGATCCGCTTCCAGGATATCAACGCGCGCGGAGCCCTGGACGCGATGTTCGCCGGAGACATGGCGGGGAACTTCTTCCTCCTGGAAAGCGTCCTGCTCCTCGTGGCCTTTTTCATGCTCATCCCGGCCAAGAACCGCGGCGATTCGCGCAAAGTCTTCTGGTCGGCCTTCTGCGCTCTGCTCGGAGCCGGGCTGTACCGCTTTGACGCCTATCTCATCGGATTCACGCCGGGCAATGGATGGCAGTATTTCCCGACAACACCGGAAATCATGATCACCTTCGGGATCATCGCCATCGAGATCCTGGTCTTTGTCTGGGCGGTCAAGAGGACGCCCCTCTTGCCCCTTTCCGGCAAGAAAAGCCAGGCCTAGCCGCGATGCAGACATTCATGAATCAAGCGACTAACTCACCAAGATCGAAGGGAAGGAGAGGAATATGGCACAGCGAATAACCGTCGACCCTATCACCAGAATCGAAGGGCACTTGCGCATAGACTGCGAGGTCGAGAACGGCTCGATCACGAACGCCTGGTCCTCCGGACAGATGTGGCGCGGGATCGAGCTGATTCTCCAGGGCCGCGATCCGCGCGAGGCATGGCTCTTTGCCCAGCGCATCTGCGGGGTCTGCACCACGGTGCACGCCCTGGCTTCAGTACGGGCAGTTGAAAATGCCCTGGAGCTGGAGATCCCGATCAACGCCCAGTATATCCGAAATCTGATCGTCGCCGCCCACGGAGTCTTCGACCACATTGTCCACTTCTACCAACTCTCCGCGCTGGACTGGGTCGACATTGTCTCCGCCCTCAAGGCGGATCCGAAAAAGTCTGCCAAGATGGCCCAAAGCCTCTCGGACTGGACCAGGAACAGCACCCAGGAATTCAAGGCGGTACAGGATAAGCTGAAGAACTTCGTCTCTTCCGGCCAGCTAGGGGTATTTGGCAGCGGGTACTGGGGCCACCCTGCAATGAAGCTCTCCCCGGAAGCCAATCTCATGGCCACGACCCACTACCTCCAGGCCCTGGAATACCAGCGCTCCATCAACAAGGTGGTGGCCGTTCTGGGCAGCAAGACGCCCCACATCCAGAATCTCGCCGTGGGAGGCGTCTCCAATCCCGCGGATATTAATTCTCCCGCCCCGCTGACCATGGAGCGGCTGAACTACGTCAAGTCCCTGATCGATCAGATCCAAAACTTCGTCAAACAGGTCTACCTGGTCGACGTAGGGGCAGTTGGAGGCTTCTACGCGGACTGGACCCAGTACGGAGCCGGGGTGACCAACTACCTCAGCGTCCCCGACCTGCCCTTGGATCCCAAGGGAGAAGAATTCATGATGCCCGGAGGGTACATTCCGGGCGGCGATCTGGAATCCTTCCAGGAAATCAAGACCTTCAACGACTCCTTTTTCGAGGACAACGTCAAGGAGGGTATCAAGCATTCCTGGTACGACGGAGACTGGAACAGGCAGCCCTATGAGGAGGAAACCACTCCCAACTACACCGACTTCGACGAGAACGGCAAATATTCCTGGGTCAAGGCCCCGAACTTCAAGGGCGAGCCCGCCCAGGTGGGTCCCCTGGCCCAAGTGTTGGCAGCATATGCCGCTGGACACAAGCCGACCAAGCAGTACCTCCAGGCGGCCCTGGATGTCGCCGGAAACATCGCGGGCACACAGCTCCCTCTCAGCGCCCTGCACTCCACCATAGGCCGTCACGCCGCCCGCGCTGTTCGGGCCGCCGTTCTCACGGATACCCTGCCCAAGCTGTGGGAGGGTCTCGTGGACAATCTGGGCAAAGGGGACACGCAAACCTTCAATCCGCCCAGCTTTCCCAAGGGCGAAATCCGAGGATTCGGCTTTCACGAGGCTCCCAGGGGTGTGCTCTCCCACTGGGTTGTCATCGAGGACGGGGCCATTCGCAACTATCAGGCAGTGGTACCCTCCACCTGGAACGCCGCTCCCCGTAGCAACCAGGACGAAAAGGGCCCCTACGAGGCCTCTCTTGTGGGCAACCCCATGGCGGAGCCGGACAAGCCCCTGGAGGTGCTGCGCACGGTGCACTCCTTCGATCCGTGCCTGGCCTGCGCCATTCACATGCACGACGAGCACCGCCGCGACCTGGTTCAGGTCAAGGCCCTCTAATCCCCTTCCCAGCGGGGTTTGATCAAGCCCGATCGATCATAAGCGTGGAGCCGGGAGAGGCAACTCTTCCGGCTCCATCTTCTTGTGGGGCGCGGAGCGCGGCCCTGGGCTTGCCAATTGCCGAGACAACCCTCATTCCCCGCGCCATCCGGGCACAACCAAGCATGAAAATAGTGCGCGGGGAGCCCTGTTGAATCCTGCCT
>CAYNCR010000085.1:0-10213 GCA_964395575.1 uncultured Desulfohalobiaceae bacterium | reverse complement strand
GAATGCAGCGTAGCTGCCCTGCCGAAGGCAGGATTCAACAGGGCTCCCCGCGCACCATTTTCATGCTTGGTTGTGCCCGGGTCGGCCCGGGATTGAAAGTTGCAACTATAAGCCGACACGGAACGACGCGTGTTTCATTACAGCCATTTTGCAGGAACCAGGATCCATTTGGGGCTTACCGGAAGTGTGGCCGCGTACCGGATGCTGGACCTGTGCAGGGACCTCCTGGGCACGGATATCTGGGTAAGCGCGGCCCTGACCGATGCAGGGAGCAGGTTTGTGACTTCCGAATCCCTGCGGGCCCTGGGGCTAAGCCCTGTCTTTAGCAGCTTGTTCCGGGATCCGCATCAACCCTATCCTCATCTGGAACCCGGCCAGCAGGCGGACGGACTCCTTATATCTCCTGCGACGGCGAACTTTCTGGCCAAAATGGCCTGGGGGCTGGCCGATGACTTGCTTTCCAGCCAAGTCCTTGCCTTTTCCGGCCCGACTGTCGTTGCCCCGGCAATGAATCCCACCATGTGGAATGCCCCCGCAACCAAGGCCAATGTGGACCTGCTGCGGGGTCGCGGCGTCAAGGTGATGGAGCCGGAATCGGGCGATGTTGCCTGCGGTGATGTGGGCCGGGGCAAGCTCCCTCCTGTTTCGGATATCGGGTACACTATGCTCCGGGCTGTCGGGCCCGGTGACATGCGGGGCCAGAAGGTCCTGGTCAATATGGGACCCACTCGGGAGCCCCTGGACCCTGTCCGCTACTGGTCCAATCCGTCCTCGGGAAAGATGGGTGCTGCCGTAGCCACAGCCGCTTGGCTCCGGGGAGCCGAGGTCCACTGTGTTTCGGGGCCCTGCGACCCGCAGCTTCCGTCGGAAATATCCCTTACCCGCGTCCAGACGGCGAGACAGATGTACGACGCCTGCCTCGATGTGTGGCCCGAAATGGATCTTGCCTGCCTTTGCGCGGCTGTCTGCGATCTACGCCCCTCCCATCCCCGTAAGGACAAGCTCAAGAAAAAGGATCTGCCATCCGAGGAAACGTCCATCAGCTTTACCGCCAATCCGGATATCCTCCACGCACTGGGAAGCAGGAAATCGTCCGTTCAGAAACTCGTCGGCTTTGCCGCGGAAACAGAGCAGAACCTCGAAGCAGAGGCCCGCGACAAGCTTCAGCGCAAGAATCTGGACGGGATTGTGGCCAACAGGGTCGACGATAACGACACCGGATTCGCTGCCGACTATAACTCCGTTCTCCTTCTGGACCCTTCCGGCCGGTCTGTTTCCAGCGGAAGCCGAACCAAAGCGGATATCGCCTGGTATATATGGGACTGGATCCTGCACAGCTAAAGCTCAATCCGCAACTGCTTGCCTTCTATCGAAGCGGCCTGCGATATCTGTACCAGCCCCATGGGTCTCGTGCACAAACTCAGCAGGAGCGGACGGAGTCCACCTCGAGCTCCCGGGATGTCTGGCTCCAATGCTTACAGGCCCTCAACCCCCCGTATAAGGCCGTTCTTACCTATTACCAGCTTTGTCTCGACCGCGGCGTTGATTCGGGCGAGGAAAGCCGGCAACGTCGGGAGCTCTTCGCCAATATGCTTTCCGGCCTTGCCTGGCCCGAGACAGTGTATGCCTTCTGGCCCCACAGCCTTTGCCAGGATGAGGATATCGTTGCGCATTCCGGACTCTTCTGGCAAGGCATACAGGTCCTGAAGCCGGAATACGTGCTTGTCTTCGGGGAGCGGGCCGCGTCCACCCTTTTTCCCGATCGAGAAGCCGGAACCGATGAGCTCAATCTCCAGGGCATCAGGTATTTATTCCTCCCGGATCCGGATGAGATGCTCCCGGACAATCGCAGGGCGAAAAATTTGGTCTGGCAGAAGCTCAAAACCCTTCCCCTCATCGCCTAGCGCAGAGGAAGCAAACATACACCCAAGGATATTCCAGCTATGCGCGTGCTGATCACCGGTGCCGCAGGATTCATCGGATTCCATCTCTGTCGCTGTTTCCTCGGTCTTGGCCACGAGGTTGTCGGCCTGGACAATCTCAACCCCTATTATTCCCCTTCCCTGAAACAGGATCGCCTCGCGCTCCTGGAGCAGTGGGGCAACTTTGAGTTTTCCCGCGTCGATCTGGAGGATCAGGAGGCCATGGAGCAGGTCTTTCGGGAAAACGCCTTTTCCCATGTTCTGCATATGGCGGCCCAGGCCGGTGTACGCTACAGCCTGAGCCATCCCCGGACCTATGTGAACAGCAATCTTGTCGGATTCGAGAACATCCTGGAGTGCTGTCGGCACCACAGCAGCCTGGAGCATCTGGTTTTCGCTTCCTCGTCTTCGGTCTACGGACTGAATACGAAGATGCCCTTCAGCGAGCATCACAATGCGGACCATCCTGTAAGTCTGTATGCGGCCACCAAAAAGGCCAACGAGCTCATGGCCCACAGCTACAGCTATTTGTATTCCATTCCGTGTACCGGGCTGCGCTTTTTCACGGTGTACGGGCCCTGGGGAAGGCCGGACATGGCTTATTTTCGGTTTACTGAGGCCATTTTGAATGGTAGTCCCATTTCAGTCTACAATTACGGCCGCATGCGCCGCGATTTTACCTATATTGACGATGTTGTGGAGGGGGTCTCCAACGTGGCCTTCGCGCCCCCCCAATGCGATTCCGAATGGAGTGGAGAAAGCCGCGATCCGGCAACGAGCTGGGCCCCATACAGGATCTATAATATCGGAAACAATCAAAGTGTAGAGCTCGAGCATTTCATCGAGGTTTTGGAACACAGTCTGGGCAAGCGTGCCACCAAGGAGTACTATGCCCTTCAACCCGGTGATGTTCCCAACACCTATGCGGAGATTGACGATTTGGTCCGCGATGCGGGATACAATCCCAGGACTACCATTGAGGAAGGGATCCCCATTTTTGTGGAGTGGTACAAAGCCTACTATGAAACTGGAGGCCCCTGAATGCAATTCAGCGAGTTAAAGCAGGAAGTGGAGCGATTGTTCGTAAAGATCCAGGAGCAGTCCAGCGAGGGCGATATGCCGGATCTCGAAGATGTCAAGCTCTTCGCGCGCTACTGTTCCCGAATGCAGACCCTGGCTGATGAGGAGTGGGCCGAGGAAGCGGACGACTTCATGCAGCTCGTGGATCAACTCCTGCAGGACGTGAAGAATGATTATTCCGAAGAGATCGTCCAATTGATCGCATCCCTGGAGGATACGAAGAATTTTTGCCACAGGACCTTCGCCAGTGGCTTGTAAAAAAATGTCGAACCGGAGCAAAAGGTCGCGCCATGACTCAAGTGATTGCCTTGGCCAATCAAAAGGGCGGTGTGGGCAAGACCACTACCGCAATCAACCTGGCCGCCTCTTTGGCGGTTATGGAAAAAAACGTGCTTATCGTGGATTGCGACCCCCAGGCCAACGCAAGCAGCGGTTTGAGCGTCACACCCGGATCCTCCCAGGGAACCGTGTATCAGCTTCTTTTTCAGCCCGAGCAAAAGGAAGCTGTCATTCATGACAGCACCCTGGAATATCTCAAGGTTATACCGTCCTGCCAGGACCTTGTCGCCTCCGAGCTCGAGCTCGTGGAAAAGATCGGGAGGGAATACTACCTTCGGGAAGCCCTTCGTGACGTGATCAAACGCTTTGATTACGTCTTTTTGGACTGCCCTCCGTCTCTGGGACTGTTGACCATCAATTCCCTGTGTGCCGCGGACGCTCTACTTATCCCACTTCAATGCGAGTACTACGCCCTGGAGGGAATCGCCCATCTTCTCCAGACCTACGAGCTGGTACAGAAGCGTTTGAATGCCTCACTGCAACTTGGTGGCGTTGTGCTCACCATGTACGATCGACGAAACAAGCTGTCCGGCCAGATCGAGGATGAGGCCAAGCGGCATTTCTCGAACAAGGTTTTCAACTCCCTCATCCCTCGGAATGTTCGCCTTTCGGAAGCTCCGAGTCACGGTCTTCCCGTCATCTGTTACGACTATCGCTCCAAGGGAAGTCAGGCCTACCTCGATCTAGCCCGCGAGCTCATCGGTTGATCCCTGTGTAATTGAGTTTGAAGTCTCGTCTGATCATCATGCTGCCGATACTCCTCTGGATCATTTCCGTTTCGGGCACTCAGCATCGACTCGTCACATATCCTCCCGAATCCACGAATGTATTTGAATTCCCTAAAGAAATCTGGCGTCTGCTCGACTTTCTGAAACAAAGCAGGAACTATTCACCAGCTCACAGATCAGTGTAAGCCGACATGGGGTATTTTGACTCATTTCTGCAGACCCTGCCAGATCTTATTTGTTTGGCACTCACTTTCCCGGAAGCATGGTGAATTTGGGCAAGCGTGAAGAAAGTGAGTGCCGGACGTTAGAAAATCCAGAGTCGGAGCTGCATGAAACAAAATGCCCCGTGTCGGCTTCCAGTTCGGCAAGGTGGTGAATAGTTCCAGCAAATGAAGAGATTTTCACATGCCAGATAATACGCGGATATGAGCTTTGGTTCTCCGGTATGAGACCGTCCCGAATCGCTCCGATCATTTGGGAGACTGGGTCTCCACGCTGATAGAGTCCTTGAAGTGTTTCTTGGCTATCCTTGCTCCGCACCCTTGACAGGAAAAAGAGACGAGGCCGCTCAAGCTGGCCGCCTTGAGCACAAATTTCCGCGGATCGTCCTCCTGCCAGTTCGAGGTGTCCGCTCCGCAATTACCGCAGTGCACATCATAGTCCACCGGATAATTGAATCCCCACATCTGCTTGAGATTTTCCCAGTCCTTGAGTGGCTCTTTATTCTCGGGCTTGCCCTTGCCTTCCATCTTATCCAGCTCCCGTTGCAGAATGGGAGCCACTTCGCTCTCCACCCTGTCCCACATCCTGGGCCCGATAATAAGTCCCAGGAATTCACCGTCATCCCCGTAAAGAGACTGAATGGGTCGATTGTCTTCCAGCATGGGTCCTTTCTCCTGGCTCGTGTGCCACCACCTCGGTCCGAAGTGATGTTTTTTCTGGGTCTGCTCGACGGTCTCATCCTCGTTGCAATTCGCTTACCCGGGAAGATTGATCCGGATGGTTTGAATCAGGTTCATGCAGATGCCTGTTCCCTGAGGGGAAGGAATGGCTTTGAGGAGGTCTTCTCCATAAAGGGGCTTGCCAAAGTCCACATCAAGCGGTTACATACACAAGGAGTCGTCATTTGAGCTGCGTTCAAAGGCCGAATGGGTACCCGAAAAGGGGAGGCGTCAGTGTCTCGCTGTAGCGTCTCCCTTGCATAGTTTGCAAAAACTCAATGGGTTTCTCTGGGAAAGGAGATAGACATGCCACCGAGCAGCAAAGGATTGGGCAGGGGGCTGGACGCCCTGTTCCAGCAGAGCGCTTCCTCGGTCTCCGATGAGACGGACAGCGGCTATCAGTTCCTGGATCTGGACAATTTGGATCCGAACCCCAACCAGCCCAGGAAAACGTTCTCCGAAGAATCACTTCACGAACTTGCACAATCTATCAAGAAGCAGGGTCTCCTGCAACCGCTCCTCGTGCGACCTTCTCAACATACTGCCGGCAGATACGAGATCATTGCGGGTGAACGTCGGTGGCGTGCCTCCTATCAGGCAGATCTGCACCAGGTGCCTGTTATCGTGTCCGAGATTTCCGATTCCGATGCCATGATCCTGGGACTCATGGAGAATCTCCAGCGCGAGGACCTCAATCCTGTGGAAGAAGCCGAAGGCCTGCGAAGACTTCAGGAGCTTTCCGGAATTTCTCAGGACGAGCTTGCTCAACGTGTGGGCAAGAGTCGATCCAGCACTGCAAACAGCCTCCGCTTGCTGAAACTTGAGCCGGAAATTCTTGACGCCGTGCGGCAACACCGTGTTGGTGCCAGCCAAGCCCGAAACCTGCTCGCTCTCGATGATCTTCATATTCGGCATCACGTGTTTGAGCTTTTGTTGCAGAACCGTCTTACCATCCGTGATTTGGAAAACATTATCGCTCATTACAAGGAACACGGAACTCTGCCTGATTATCTGGCGAAAAAGGCTGAGAAGCCCGGAAAGGAAGAGCCCGATGTCAATTTCCGGGCTTTAAGGAAAGAGCTGCAACAGACCATGAGCAAGGTTTTTCAAATGCCGGTCCGCATTCGCGGCTCCCAGGAAAAAGGATCCATCTCCTTCTCCTATAATTCCAGGGAAGAGCTGGACGATTTTTTATACAAGCTGGGTCTAGAAGGTGGCGAGGATGTTTCACGTGAAACAGGGGAGCGCGAGTAGTCCATGCGTCGAGAAATGTCTCGAGAGAAGCTCTTGCAGGGATTGGATTCGTTGCCGTGGATGCGAGTGTGTGTTGCCGGGGATGTGATGCTGGACCATTATCAGTATGGAAAAGTGGAACGGATTTCTCCGGAGGCGCCGGTTCCGGTGGTGGCAGTCGAGCAGGAGGAATACCGTCTCGGCGGTGCTGCGAATGTGGCCCGCAATACACGGAGCTTAGGAACGGGGACCGGGCTGATCGGGTTCTGCGGCGACAACGCGGGTCGCTCCAGGATTGTGGACCTGCTGCGGGATGAGGACATAGGGGATGGGATCATCACTGTGGATGGAATGGCCACAATTCAGAAATCACGGGTTATCGCTCAGGGACAGCAGGTGGTTCGCATCGACAAGGAAGATGCCGACCCCGATGTGGACCCGAAGCACGTTCTGGAGGCGCTGCTTCGGCAGATGAATCACACGGCACAGGCGGTCATCCTTTCCGATTACGGCAAGGGATTTCTCTCCAGGGAAGTGCTAGGCGGGCTTCGGGAGTCGGAGTTTGTCAACTGCCGTTACTTCATCGATCCCAAACCCGGCAATTTTCGGGATTATCCCTCCCCGGAGCTGATTACCCCCAATCGCAGGGAGGCGGAGCTTATCTGGGGGCACAGGATGAAAACCGAGTCGGATATCCTTTCAGCCGGTGATGCGATCCTAAAGGGATGCGGTGCGGAAAACGTCCTGATTACGCTGGGTGAGGAGGGGATGGTGCTGCTCGAAGCCTCCGGCTCTGTGTATAAGATTTCCACGCATGCCAGGCATGTGTATGATGTGACAGGTGCAGGGGATACGGTTGTCGCCGTGGCCGCCGCTGCTATGGCCGCCGGGCTGGATGCGCTTCAGGCGAGCGCATTGGCCAACATCGCTGCGGGTATCGTTGTGGAGGAGATCGGGGCGTGTACCGTGAGTGCGGATCAGCTCAGGGACCATATTCAGAACAAGGACGCGGTTTTCGTTCACAAATGGCGCTGATGCGCGCACTGTGCGAGGGGTCATGCTCAAGCTCCGCCATGTTTCCTATTCCTTTGGCACACACTGGGTGCTCAAGAACCTTTCCTTCGAGGTGGAACCCGGTGAATTCACCTTTCTTTTTGGGCCTTCGGGCGCGGGGAAGACGACGCTCTTGCGCCTTTTGCACGGCTCGCTGTCCCTGCAAAGGGGCGCTGCGAGTGTAGCGGGATTTGATCTGGCCCGCTTGAACAGAAGCATGCTTCCCAGGCTTCGCAAGGCGGTGAGTGTTGTTTTCCAGGAATTCAAGGTCCTGCCTCACAGGACGGTCCGGGAAAATATCGCCCTGCCCATGCTCGTCCGGGGTATCCCCAAAACCCAGATCGAGCGCCGCACAAATGCCATCTGTCGCGTTCTGCGGCTGGATAAAAGGATGGACCTGGCCTGTCGTGGACTTTCCGGCGGGGAGCAACAACGGGTTGCCATCGCCAGGGCTGTGGTCACTAACCCGCAGCTGCTGTTGTCCGACGAGCCTACCGGGAATCTGGATGAAGAACTTTCAACAAGGCTCATGGAGATATTCAGACAGTTCAATCAATTCGGAACCACAATCTTTTTGGCCACGCACAATCGGCGACTGATGGATGTGGTCCCCGGAGCCAGGGTGCTGGTGCTTGAGGACGGCAAACTGGAGCAGGAGTGCGGCTGATTCAAGGAGGCCCCATAAGCGGCCTCCTGGGGGTGCTCGGGGATACATCCAAGTTGCTGCCAATTCTGCTTCATCGCATGGGGAACGAAAAATGTACTCCCTGGAACACCAAACAGGCGCGAGTGACTTGAGCCAATGCCTCAGGCGGCAGAATAATCGGGCAGAGAGAGGGTGGAGCTCGTGAACAGGATAGCGTTTCTACTGGGCAAGGGAGTGCGCGACCTGGGGATCAATAAGTGGGAGCAGACGGTCACTCTGGTGGCGCTCACGCTTCTTTTGTTTCTAGGTCTCATGTTCATTCTGGTGGTGTTCAATGTACGCCAGCAAGTGATGAGCAGGCAGGGTGAAATCAGCTTTGAGATTTATTGGGAGAGCTCCGAGAATCTGGGCGAGGTGCGCAAGCAGTGGGACTGGCTCGAGAAAATGGGGTTCGTGCAGTCCCTGGCGACATATACGCCCGGAAAGGCCCTGGACACACTGGAAGAGGGGCTGGCGGGGCACAATCTCGGTTGGCTGGAGTCGAACAATCCCCTTCCTCCCACAGCCGTCGTGACCATGGAAGTGCCCAAAGAGTCCCCCAAGGCGGCGGTGAGGGATTTTGTCCGCCGGATCGAGAGCAAGGCGGGCGTGGACAGGGTGAGCCTCGACGCTGAGAAGCTGCGCAAAGCGAGCAAATGGACCAGCTTGAGTGAGAAGGTTTTCTATCCCTCCCTGGCGGGGATCATTTTTCTGGTTGCCATTATTATGGGGAATACCTTCAAGCTCACCGTCTATTCGAAGCAGGAGGAGGTGGAAGTCCTTCGCCTTGTTGGGGCGGGGAGATGGTTTATTCAGCTACCCCTTTTCGTGGGGGCTGTCGTGCAGGCTCTTATTGGCGGTGTATTGGCACTGGGGCTGCTCAGGGTCGCTCAGGACGGATTGAACCGGATTCTGGATACACCGCCCCTATGGCTCGAGCTGAGCTTTCTGCCCCTGCACCATGTTGCCGCATTCTTCGGGGTGCTCGTGGTAGTGGCCATAGTGAGCAGTTGGGTGGCCATCCGGGACTATTAGCTGTTTCAGGAATTCATGTTTTGTATGAAAATGCGCTCAACGAGCTGATTTATCGGGGAATTGTCCGCGAGGCAGTAGCGGGTGGAACGCTTCGCTGGGGTTCATAATACACCATGGCCTTGTTGGAACCGCGCAAGGTACATCGAGTCCGCTCCAAAAGGGAAGACACATAAATTGAATCCTGTCTCAAAGTACGAGAGACCGGGAATATCGACGGAGTGTCGCGTATCCCTTCATCTGAAACCCGTGATGAACCCTGCGCTTCAGCGTTCCACCCGCTACTACCTCGCGGCATTTTCATGCTTGGCTGTGCCCTGGTTGGCCCGAATATGCTGATTGAAAAATACGTATAACCTATTGAATTTTATCGAAACGGTGGCTAGGGCTCATCTCGTAAGCTTGTGTTTCCATGGGCTGGGACGGCCAGGGAATGAAGGCTGTAGAAACTGAAAGACAGGATCCGCTTATTTACAGGCGGACCGGGCTGTTAGAGCACATTAGAATCAAGGAGGCCGCATGCGCAGCGATATCATGAAATCCGGAGTGCAAAGGGGGCCGCAAAGATCGCTCCTGTACGCACTGGGTATGGAGGAGCAGGAGATGCGCCAGCCCCTGATCGGGGTGGTGAATGCGGCCAACGAGGTTGTTCCCGGGCACATGCACCTGGACAACGTGGCCAAGGCGGTCAAGGACGGCGTGCGCGGCGCTGGCGGTACGCCCATGGAGTTTCCCGTGATCGGAATTTGCGACGGCCTAGCCATGAATCACTCCGGCATGCGCATGAGCCTGCCCAGCAGGGAGCTTATTGCGGACTCCATCGAGGCCATGGCCTCAGCCCAGCCCTTTGACGGCCTCGTGTTCATCCCCAACTGCGACAAGATCGTTCCGGGCATGCTCATGGCCATGCTCAGGCTGAATATCCCGGCGATCTGCGTAAGTGGCGGCCCCATGCTCGCCGGGGAGCATGAAGGGCGTTCTGTGGACCTGGTCAGCGTCTTCGAGGCGGTGGCCAGCGCACGCAAGGGGGAAATCAGTCAGGAGGAGCTGAGTGAGCTGGAAAAGAAGGCGTGCCCGGGGTGCGGAAGCTGCTCCGGGATGTTTACCGCAAACTCCATGAACTGTCTGAGCGAAGCCCTGGGAGTGGCGATGCCGGGCAACGGTACGGTTCCCGCGGTGCATTCGCAGCGGATCAGGCTG
>CAYNCR010000084.1:0-10384 GCA_964395575.1 uncultured Desulfohalobiaceae bacterium | reverse complement strand
CTGGCATCGTCTCCGCTGAAATGATTCAAAATACCCCGTGTCGGCTTACAATAGATAGTGGAGTGGTGAATAGTTACCCTTTTTTTCCTAACTCGCTCGGGGCCGGAAAAATTCGCCAAGGACGCCTCCAAATTCAGGCCGGGCCCTGTCCGCTTTCCAATCCGTCCCTCTTAAATTCTCTCGGCAAGGAGAAACCCCCATGCGCCACAAGATTCCCTTCACCATCCTTTGCGCTTGCCTGGCGCTGCTTCTCGCGGCAGCCCACGCGGGAGCGGTCACCCTGAGCTACGCCAACTTCCCGCCAGCCGGGACCTTCCCCAGCGTGCAGATGGAACAGTGGAAGAAGGAGGTGGAGAAACGGACCGACGGAGAGGTGACCATCAACACCTTTCCCGGCGGCACTCTGCTCGGGGCCAAGAACATGCTGCGCGGGGTGGTCCAGGGCCAGGCGGACATCGGGAACCTGTCCATGGCCTACCAGCCGGGTGCCTTTCCCCTGACCTCGGTCATGGAGCTGCCGCTTCGCTTTCGCTCCTCCCGCGCCGCCAGTCTGGCCCTCTGGGAGCTTTTCCGGAAGTATGAGCCCGAGGCTTTCGACGAGGTCAAGGTGCTCACCGTTTTCACCAGCCCTCCCTCCAGCCTGATGACCCGGGAGCCTGTCCGATCCCTCGCGGACCTGAAGGGCATGGAGCTCCGGGCCTCGGGGAGCGCCTCGGACATTCTGGACCGTCTGGGCGCGACCCCGGTATCCATGCCCATGTCCGAAACTCCGGAGGCCCTGCAGAAGGGCATGGTCAACGGCCTTCTTTCCTCCCTGGAGGTCATGAAGGATCTGAACTTCGCCCAGTACTGCTCCTACGTGACCAGGGCGAACCTCCAGGTCTATCCCTTCGCGGTGGTCATGAACAGGGACAAATGGGAGGCTCTTTCGCAGGAGAGCCAAGAGGTCATGGAAAACCTGGCCCGGGAGCACGCGGAATGGACCGGAGGATACGTGGACGGCCACGTGGACGAAGCCCTGGAATACTCCCGCACGGAACACGACGTGACCGTTTTCGAGTTCTCGGAAAAGGAGCGCGAGCGAATCCAGGAGAAGATCAGCCCCCTGGTCGGGGAGTGGAAGGAAAAAGCCCGGAAGAAGGATCTTCCCGCGGAACAGATCCTCGAGGACGTCCGGAGCTGGCGCGAGCAATACAGCGGACGGGGCGAATAGCCTCGCCGGATCGCGAAAAGGGGCCCGTGAGGCCGGGGGGTCTCCCCCGTAAACCTTGCGGGCCCCTTTGTCGTTGACGAAGACATCAAAAACACTGATTCCACGGAAACAGCCAACATGCTTCACACTCTGGTCCACCGGCTCAATCGGGCGCTCATCTGGATAGCGGGAGGTACCCTCTGCGGTATGGTATTCCTCTCCTGCGCGAACATGCTGCTCCGGGTCCTGGGCTATCCCATCAAGGGCACATATGAGCTCATGGGGTTGGCCGGAGCGGTTCTCGCCGCCTTCGCTTTGGGAACAACCCAGAAACAGGGCGGCCACATCGAGGTGGACCTTTTGGAATCCGTGCTGCCCCGCAGGGTGAACAGGTGGCTCAGGCTGGCTGCCCACCTGGCCTCCACTGCATTTTTCGGCCTTATTTGCTGGCAGCTCATCGTCCTCGCCCTGAGCCTTAGGCAGAGCGGCGAGGTCTCCGAGACCCTGCACCTGCCCTATTATCCCGCGGTCCTGGCTGTCGCCCTCGGCGTGTTCAGCCTCATCCTGGTCTTTCTCCGGCAGATCCTGGATCTTTTCCGAGGGGGGAGGTAGCCGCATGAGCCCTATTGAAATAGGTATCGCGGGCGTCTTTGCCCTGCTCGGCGCCATTTTCCTCTTGCGGCTTCCCGTTGGCTTCGCCATGGGTATGGTGGGATTTGCAGGATTCTGGAAAATGGTGGGCCTGGATGCGGCTCTGGGCATGGTCGGGGAAGAGACCTGGAAGACCCTGTCCACCTACGGCCTGACTGTCATTCCCCTGTTCATCCTCATGGGCCAGATCTGCTTCTATTCCGGGGTCAACGAGCGGATGTACCGGGCCGCCAACGCCTGGATGGGGCACATCCGCGGCGGGCTGGCCATGGCCACCATCATCGCCTGCGCCGGATTCGCCGCGATCTGCGGCTCCAATACCGCAACCGCGGCGACCATGAGCACCGTCTCTCTGCCCCAGATGAACAAGTTCCACTACAACAGGGTCTTCAGCTCCGGGGTCGTCGCAGCGGGATCCACTCTGGGCGTCATGATCCCCCCCAGCGTGGTATTGATCATTATCGGGCTGCAGACGGGACAGTCCATCGGAGTCCTTTTCTGGGCCGCCCTGTTTCCTGGGTTATTGCTCGTGGGATGTTTTCTCGCCGTGGTCTGGCTCCTGTGCGCGTTCAGACCGGAGCTGGGCGGACGGACTGCAGAGCCCGCATCCCTCGGGGAAAAACTGGCCGCTCTGCCCGGTGCTATCGAGATGCTCCTGCTCTTCATCCTGGTCATGGCCGGGCTGATCCTGGGGCTCTTCACCCCCAGCGAGGCAGGTGCTGCTGGAGCCGGTCTGGCCCTCGTGCTCAGCCTGCTGGGCGGTAAGCTGAGTCTGCGGGATCTGGGACGGGCCCTGGATGACACCCTGCGCATCTCCTGCATGATCATGGTCATCATCCTGGGGGCCGTGATCTTCGGCCGGTTTCTGACCATCACCCGCATGCCCCACGAGATCGCCATGGCAGTTGCCTCATGGGCCGTTCCTCCCGGAGTGATCATGTTCGGGGTCTTCGGCATCTACCTCGTGGGAGGGGCGATCATGGACGCCCTGGCCCTGCTGCTGATCACCATCCCCATCTTTTTCCCTGTTGCAGAATCCCTGGGATACGACCCGGTCTGGTTCGGGGTCTGGATCACCCTGGTCACCACCATGGGGGCCATCACTCCGCCTGTGGGGATCAACACCTTCATCGTGGCCTCCATGGAGGAGGGCGTCGCCCTGCCCCAGGTCTTCCGCGGGGTCCTGCCCTTTCTGCTCTGCTTTCTGGCCTGCGCCGTCCTCCTGCTCGCCTGGCCCCAGATGGCCCTGTGGCTCCCTGGGGTGCTCAGCTAAGTTCCTTTGAAAGTGACTATTCACCACCTTGCCGGACCATAAGCCGACACGGGGCATTTACGGTAAGGCCAGAGAAGTGGTGCATCGTTTCATCACAAGCTTCCTTCCCGGAAAAGAATGATGTCCCCGTAGTACCCCGTCGTCTCTTCCCCGGTATTGTCCGTGTCCGTCATGATGCCGACCCCGATGATTTCCGGGGGCTCTTTCCCGAAGGCGCGCTTGTAGTCCTCCACGATATTGCGCTTTTCCGGGATCCACCGCCCGCTGCGGGCATTGCCGCTTTGCAGGACGATCATCTTGGATCTTTGCTCGAAAGGACTCGGCACAACTGTTTCCTGGGAGGCATTGCTGGCCCAGATATAATTCAGGGCACTGCCCGGAATCTCCTTATCGGTAAACGCATGAGCGGCCTTGCGTTTCATGCGCTGCCACAGGCTCGACTGCTCCGGCTGGAAGGCAAAAGCCACGTAAATACGGGCGGCATAATCATCACCGGCTTTCGATGTGACATCCCCCTTTTCCAGGACATGATCGATCTTCCAGGACCATTGCAACCGGGGGTATTCACGGGGATCAATCCGTAAACGGCGGATCAGGCCGGATGCCGCATTCCGGCTGTGGGCGCGGACAACGGTCCTGTTGCCGTTCTGTACCAGTTTATAACTGGTATGAGCATCGATGTCGGAAAAGGTCATCGGCTCCCACTGCTTCGGCAGTTCCTCGGCGGGATCCAGACTGGAGAAATTGCCCACCACCAGCTCCTCGCCGTATGCCATTCCCTGCAGAGCCATAAGCAAAAACGCCACAAAGGTGATGTAAACTACATGTCGCCGCATGTCAGACCATTTCGAAGAATTGGGCTTGCCTCGCTCTGTTTGCCGGCAGGCATTCCAAACTGTAATACGCGGCACAAGGCGATCAGACAGATGTTGAACAGGTATGTACACGCATTGATGACCAAAAAGCTGAGACCGGAATGTGACGCGGGAAGCCTCGGACCGTCCGCATAGGACAGTTTTCCTCGATCACTGAGCCGCACCCTAGGATACAAATTCCCTCCGGTCAGCCTCGAATGCTGTTAATCCCTGTTTTGCTTGTAATACCGGACCATGCCCAGAACGTTGGCCGCCTTGAGACGACCGATGGGCCCGGAGCTGTAACAGGCCACTTCGACAGTGCCCGCGGGCCGGATCACAAATCCCGAGGGCTGGAGATACCGCTGATCCGCTCTATAATATCCTCCCAGAGCATGGAGAGTCGCCTCCAGGTCCAGTCCATAGGCCAGGGGAAAGGAGAGGCCCAGCTCGTTGACGGTCTTTTGCGCTTCCGGGAAAGCGTCCACTGAGCCCGCCAGCACTCCCATATTCTCGGCCTTGAGCTCCTCCAGGTTCGCCTGGAAGTCAGCCAACTGCTGACTGCAGAAGGGTCACCAGTGCCCCCGGTAGACAAAAACCACTCCGTAGCCCCGGATGAAGTGCTCATCGATGCGCATCTGACCGTGCGCCACTGTCTCAAAGGACATCTCCGGGAATTGATCTCCTGAGTCCAGCAGGATACCTTCTTGGCGAGCCATAGATACCTCCTTTTCTCGGTTTTTGGTCAAAGCTCGAGTGCTCGCGAGCTCATTTCCATTGAAAAACCCCCATTCCGGATGGGAGCTAGGTCCACTCCCTCAGCTCGATGCCCAGACCGTCCGGATCGGCTATTTCCGCTCGTTTTGCGCCCCCCAAATCCATCGGGCCCCAGGTGGGACGGACATCGTGTTCCGCCAGGTAGGACAGGGCCTCTTCCATGTCCTCCACCTCAATAGCCATCATGCGATAGCCCACCCGCCACGGAGTTTCCGATGGTTTTTCCGGGTTTTCCACGGACAACAGCTCCAGAACGGTGTCCCCCAGGCTCAGATAAATGATCTCCCGCAGCGGCGGCACGTTGACCTCATGCCGCTCACCTGCCGTGAAGCCCAATACGTGGCGGTAGAAGGCAAGGGACTTTTCGAAGTCCGAGGGCACGATCTCCACATGATCGATCCTCTTGAATAGACCTGACTCCCGGGTCATCGCTAACCTCCTTTCGTTGCGGCGTGTGAGGATCTCTCCTCGCCTCAGGCAAAACAGACCTTCCGGATGCGTGCATGTGCAAGTCGTGGAACTCCCAGTCTCCATTCTCTATTGTGACACCGGTACGCGGATGGGGCAAGAAGGATGGACAGGAAAAATCCCTTGCAGGATGGATTGTTGCTGACGGATCATTGCACAACCAGGTGAATTCCTTCATCCTGTACTCAACAAGGAAAAGATTGTGCGGCAGGGCATTCGGTGCAGCAAACAGCAAAACCCGCACTTGCGCCCTTGCAACCTTCGGAGATGTCCAATGAGGATGAGAATCCTGGGTCTTTTGACACGGAAAGGCCGGCTCAAACTCAAGGGCTATCGCAGCATTCCCTCAACCTGGATGACCAGCGGATTCCGCGAAATCGTCTTCCAAACCGGGACCTGGAATGGCACCGGATCTCGGGAACAGGCTTTGCGGCGGGGCTTTCCTGCGCAGGCACGCTACGCGGGCGGGTTCAACACATGGAAAGGTCTCCCAATGGTTACCGAGGAGCTTGGCCCCGAGTTCATCAAGCTGGGCCACACCCTGAGCAACTTCGTGACAGTGTCCTGTCACTGACCGTTCGTCATTGGCGTCTCGTGAAAGGAGTATTCGCATGGCCCGTTTTTTCGCCAAGGATCCGTCTCCGTACCCTCGTTTGCGATTTCGGGCTACCAAGACCTTATGCATTCCCGCTCTGCTTGATCTTATCTATCTCGCTTCAACAGCGGCGTCAGTATTCGGTTACAGGCTCCATGCCGTAACCCTCATCGGCGCCGCCGGAATCGTTGTCAATTTCGCAAAGGGGTACATCCTCTCCGTTTCGGAAAAAAAAGCCTTTCCATTCTGGTGGCTTGCGCCCTGTCTCGTTTTGCCCTGGAGCACCTTCTATGCCCTGAACAAGGGACTATGGCCAAGAAGGGAACACCCGTACCCAGCCAAGGACAGATTCAGAATCTCCACAACCGTCGCAGGTGTCGTCCTCCTTGTTGCATTGCTTGCCGGAAATATTGCCGGCCCGTTGAACAACTACGCGGACAAGACCCTTTCCCCTCTGGAAAAGTCCGGACAGAGCTATTTACTGGAAACCTCGAAACAGGTGGGAATAGCCTTTGCCACGGCCAGACTCCTCAACGGCATGCTCTCCATGATCGAGGAGCTCGAGGTTTCCGCCAAGCTGGGGGTCGGCGCATCCTTGAGCCCCGGGGAAAATCCTGGAGCCCCTGGACGACCTGGTAGAGCGTTTCTCCATTGTCATGCTGATCAATTTCGTTACGGTAAACGGCCTCCTTCTCTTGGGGACAATCGGAAAAATAATCGGGCTCACTCTGATTGTCCCCTTGGGGGTTTTCCTGTTCATAGCCTCCTTGTGGGGTTCGAGGAACGTCAGAACAGCAATGGCTGTTGCCGGATACAAAATGATTGTGCTCGGGCTGTTTCTCTATATTCTGGTTCCGGCTCTCGGAGCGGGCAGCTTCCTCGTGGACCAGATTATTCTCAAGGAAGAACAAGTCCAGGCCCAGCAAAAAATGCCTGAATTCGTCCGTCAAAAAGTTGAAGACCACACTCAGACAGATCAAATCAATCATCCCGCGGAAAGCGGCTTTTTCGACATTTTTCGGTTTGCCAACGAGATCAAGAACAATGTGTCCGAGCTCAAGGACCAGCTGTCCCAAATACGATCTTCCCTGCCCCGCATCATTGAATCGATAACAGAACAAATCATTGTTTTTGTCCTCAAGAGCATTGTTTTGCCGCTGATTTTCCTGTTGGTCATTCTGCGCCTTTACAAATGGCTTACCGGAGACTCTCGGGTATCGCAGTCCATTGAAAAAAGGCTTAAGGAAACCATCAAGGATGAAGGAGACAAGGAAGGTTTTTCCTCTTCGGATGCATCCTGAACACACTATTGGCAGAGGCAATCCAGCTCCCCGGACGGGCGGGGGGGAGAGAACAGTGGAGCTCATCGAGAAACCGCAGAACGGCCATGGTCTCCTTTGATTCGGAATCCGCCGCCGGATGCCGGAAGAGTTCCTGCACGGAATTGTGGTTCCGGCTCCCGATGCGGCAAGAATTGACATTCCGTTTCTTTTCCTGGAAAACGCCCTGTGAAGAAAAAACGTCGACCTGGAGAGGGAGGCTCCGTGACAAAAAAGGAAAAACCGTCCGGTCCGCCGCGATCACGCGCACAAAAGCCGTCTTCCCCGGAAGAGGGAGACGGCGCGAGCTTTTACGATCTGCTGGGTGCTCTTGTGCCGGCTCCCACCAGGGAACCACCCCGCAATACGACCTGGCAGGGGGCCCCTCTGGCCCACCTGGAATACAAGCGGGAGCTGGAGCTGAAAAACCGTACCCTGGAGAGCTTCTGGCAGCAGCACGAAATCCCCGGCACCCTCGAATCCATTCGGGCCTCGCCGCTGCCGCGCCACTATCGCACCACATCCAAGCGGCGAGCAGCCTGGAGAAAAGGGACCCTTTATCTCCATCTGGCCGGAATCAAGCCATCCCAGCAGAAACAGCCCTTCCTCTCCTCACCGCTGGAGCCGGAATCCCACGGCCGCATCTTCCGCTTCCTGCGGTCCAAGATCAGTGAACATCCGTTCCAGCTTGTTGCCAGACACTTGAATCACCTGATCATTCGCGGGAGTTATGCGGAGCTGGCGGTTATCTTCAATGTGGACACATTGAACGGTCCACTGGTGCGCAAGCTCAAGCTCCTTGCCGGGCACCTTCAGAGCATGGACGAGCCCATTGCCGCGGCGTTCGCCTATCCGGACCCAAGCGCCTCGCCCTATTACCTCGAGGCGCGCCAGTCACAGGAGCTGCTCCAGCTCAAGCGGCTCTTCGGCAGACAGCGCCTCATGGTGGAACACCACGACTTTCGCTTCCTGGTTCACCCCACATCCTTCTCCCAGGTCAACGAATCCATCGTCCCGCTCATGCTGCAGGAGGCCCATTCCCTGCTCGCACCGGAACAGGGGGAGAGGCTTCTGGATCTGTACTGCGGGTACGGGCTGTTCAGCCATTACCTGGCTCCGGAATACAAACAGGTGGTGGGCGTCGAGGCGGAGGGACCCTCCATCGATGCGGCACGAGCGAACAAAAAGCTGAATCCCGGGGGAGACCGGGTCCAGTTCCGTTCCGGCCAGATCTCGGCCCAGAACCTTGAGGATTTGCTTCCCGTCCCATGGCCCGGAAAGGAGGCAATACTTCTGGATCCGCCCAAACAGGGCCCCAAAAAGGGCGTTCTCTCGGCACTGGCCCGCAGGGAGCCCGGGAAGGTGCTGCATATCCACTGCAACGCGGACCTGCTGCCCCAGTCAGCACGGGAGTGGGGCAAACAGGGGTATCATCCGCTCCGCGCCGTTCCCCTGGACATGTTTCCCGGTACCACTGAAATCGAGATCCTGCTGGCACTCGGCAGGGAGTAGCGGAAGCGTTGTGCGTCGGACACGCACCCCGCTTCCGCGAAAAGCTCGGCAAGGAGGGCTTTTCGAGCCCCCCTCCGGCTACTGGGGGCTGGGGTAGGAATCGAGATGCTCGCCGACGGCCCTGCCCAGCCAATCGATCACCGCGCCCAAATGGCGCACGTTGGTCATGCCCTCGGCGTCGCCGCGCACATCCCCCTTGTCGAAGCCGATCCCCATGTTCCAGTAGGTGGATCCGGGCACGATCATCTGGGACATGAGGAACATGTGGTTGATCGTGTCGAAGGCGTGGATGGCCCCACCGCGCCGGACAGCCGCCACCGCCGCCCCGATCTTGCCCCGGAAGGGGACTCCGTTGGCCTGGCTGACCAGGCCGGAACGGTCCAGTACCGCCTTGAGCTCGGCGCTCACATCCGCGAAATAGGTGGGCGTCCCGAGGATCAGGGCCTGGGCCTGAAGCATCCTTTCCAGGACCGGATTGAATTCGTCCGTGTCCACAGCGCAGCGCTCGTCCTTGTTTTCAAAGCACTTGGAGCAGGCGATGCAGCCGCGGATATCCCTGCCGCCCACCTGAATCATTTCCGTCTCCCAGCCGCCCTGCTGCAGCGGGGCCAGCACCTCGGCGAGCAGATGGGAGGTATTCCCGTCCTTGCGCGGGCTTCCGTTGAGCGCAACAGCGTACATATTTCCTCCTTTGCCACGCAGTTTTTCCATAACCTATTCCGTTCAACACGGGCTCACAGGGGCCTGCCCACCGCCCGGCAAGGGGCTCCGCTCGCTCCCTGAATGGGCAGGGGCAGGATAAACACTTCCGCCAAGGGCCCCAATTGATCCAGCCCGCACAGATTCTCCACGATCACCACTTCAGCTGTGAGCAGGACCTTGTGGATTTTCTGTCCCGGATCCTCCAGCGGGCTCGGAGAGGGCGTGTCCACCCCCAGAAGATCGATTCCCAATCCGGCCAGGCCTTCAGCGGCCTCGCTGTCGAGCGCCGGAAAATCTTCAAAATACTGCGGGGAACCGATATGCCGGTCCCATCCGGTATGGATCAGGACCTTGTCCGGATTGCCCGCATTGGACAGGGCGCTTTCCAGCTCCCGCCACCTGATGCGACGTCCGGTTTCCAGGCTTGAGAAATCCAGCACCGCTACGGAACCCACGAGCTTGTGCAGGGGGATTCGATCCACGCTCCTTCCATCGGCGATAAAATGAAGCGGGGCATCCACATGGGTCCCTACGTGATTGGCGCAGCGAATCTCCTGCACGGAGCAGCCGTCGCGCTCCAGAGTCAAGGTGTCGACCACTTCCGGAGAAGCGTCTCCGGGAATGACCGGCATGCCTGGAGAAACGGGGTGTGTCAGATCGATCCAGCTCACATATCCTCCTTAAGCCCTATGGCGGGCCTCTCCTTCGATTTGCCGCCAATATGCCGATGGCGAGCGCCATGTGCGTGTCCAGCCTGACAAAATTTCACCAAGCTGTATAGATCGGCTGCATCCTTGCAACAAGCTGCTGCTTGTCCCGCCTCTTCACCAAAAACACTTCGCTCTTGGTAACTATTCACCATCTTCCGAAACCGACATGTTCGCGGGGCCTTTTTGAATCTTGAACCTCCGACTCTGGATTTTCTACGCTGGATAGATTCAAAAAACCCCGCGTAACTATACACCACTCCACTAACTATTGTAAGTCGACACGGGGCATTTTGTCTCATGCAGCTCCGACTCTGGATTTTCTAACGTCCGG
>CAYNCR010000083.1:0-10428 GCA_964395575.1 uncultured Desulfohalobiaceae bacterium | reverse complement strand
TGTTGCGTATCCCATCATGGGAAACCCAGGATGAAACCTGCGCTTCAGCGTCCACCCGCCTTCGCCTCGCGACATTTTCATGCTTGGTTGTGACCGGTCGGCCCGGGAATGAGAATACACGAGATTCACAAGATCTGTCAGTGGTGGAATCGTCAATAGGAAGAGGGTGGGGTGGCGTGAGGAACCGGGATCAGTGCAGAAACAGAAAAGGAGGAAACAGGGGATGAAAAAAAGGGCTGTGAAAGCGTATTTCACAGCCCTTTTGGGGAAATGGCGGAGCGGACCGGATTCGAACCGGCGGCCTCCGGCGTGACAGGCCGGCGTTATAACCAGCTTAACTACCGCTCCGCAAATATGGAATGGGCGGAACAGGGATCGAACCTGTGACCCCCGGCTTGTAAGGCCGACGCTCTGCCAACTGAGCTATCCGCCCTCAAGAAGTGGCATCAATATCGCGTTGTGCTTCTTTTGTCAAGCCTTGAATTCTTCTTTTCGGAAAAAAGGGAATTCAAGGTGAACTGCGCCTTGAATTGAAATAATTAACAAACTAGAGTGCGCCTGTCAAAGGGTTTCTTTCCAGGCTCGAGAGGCGTGAGCAAAACGGGCGTGTAGAGCGCGAGCTCGGAGTGTGTCCCAATCGCGGGCAGTCGAACGGTGAAAAGCAACACGCCCACCAGGAGTTCCGGTCGGGATTATGCCCCATTCCGCTGCGAGTCGTGGTCCGGGTTCCGGGAAAACCACCGGGCTTCTCCCCTGGCAGGTCTATCTGGTCTATGGTGTTCTGGGCCTGGCTTCGGTCAAGTTCTTCCTGCCCGCCTTGATTGCGGGTTGTCTTTTCGGCCTGGGGCTGTGGCGGACCGGGAGCTGGCCTGGTCCATTCGGGCCGCTGCTTTGTTTTCTCATCGGATTGCTTGCGGTCTGGACGCTTCTCGCGGAGCCGCCTCCGCTGGATAGGGCCGAGATGCCGGAGTGGATGGCCAAGCGCAAGGAGGTCCTCGTCCGAGCCCGAGTGGAAAGGGTGGACACCAAGCCCGAGAACAGGCTGCAGATCATCCTGGACAGGCCGCGTTTTAGGACCGGGGACGAAAGTGGCAGGCTGTCCATGGACCTGTCCTGGAACTGGTACGAGCCCAAGCACATCCCATCCCCCGGAGACACCGTCCGGGCCCATTTCCGGATCGAGCCCGTGCGGGGCCATCTCAATCCCGGAACCTGGGACACCCGGTTCTACTGGGCCAGGCAGGGAGTGGGGTATACCACCTCCTCGGAGGGCTCGGATGGCATCGAATCCTGGCAATATCGAAGAAACAGCTTCTGGCAGGCCAGACGGACCGTGGTCGATACAGTGGCCCGCAACGCCGGAGAGGGCGTCGGCGGGGGCATCCTGTTGGCCCTACTCTGCGGGGACAAGTCCGAGCTTTCCTACGATCAGCTCAATCTCATTCGACGGGCCTCCCTTTCCCATGTCCTGGCCCAGTCCGGGCTCCATCTCGGCTTCATCGCGGCGCTGGGCTGGATTCTGGCCAGGGCGGCGGGACGCATACGCCCGGGGATTTACCTGACCCTACCCAGGCAGCGGCTCGCCGCGCTCACAGCCCTTCCACTGGTGGGATTCTACCTGTGGCTGGGCGGATTCAAGGCTTCTCTGCTCCGGGCCAGCCTGATGTTCTTCTTCTGGGGGCTGCTGCTGTGGCGCGGCAGGGGCCAAGTCCTCATGGACGGGCTCTTTGCCGCCGTCCTGGTCATTGTCCTCGTCTGGCCCATGGGGATTTTTGATCTGGGGCTGCAGCTTTCCGTGACCGCTGTCGCCGGGATCGTGCTCCTCTGGCCCAGGGCAGTGGGTTGGCTGAGGCGGCGTCTTCCGTCCCGCATGCTCCATCCCGCGCTTTTCTATCCCCTTTCCGTCCTGGGCATCAGCCTCGTGGTCAATGCGGCCCTGTTTCCGCTTCTGCTCTGGTACTTCGGCCAGATCAGCCCCCATATCTATCTCAACCTCCTCTGGCTCCCGGCATTGGCCTTCGGGGTCATGCCCCTGGGCCTCTCCGGATTGATGCTGGTTTTCGTGCCCGGCCTGGAAGCCGCGGCAGCTTATCTCCTGCAGGCTGCCGGCTTTATCCTGCAACAGCTCTTCGAGCTGCTGCAGCTCATGGACGGGGCGGGCTGGCTCGGGGCGGCAGTGCTTCCCCGCCCCGGCTGGCCGGAGATGCTGGGATACTGGACTCTGCTCGCCTGTGCGGCGCTGTGGACGGCCCACGGGATGCGCCGGATCTGGCCGCTTGGTCTGTGTGCAGTGGTTCTGCTGCTCTGGCCCCTGGCTTCCAAAGGGCTGACACCTGAGCCAAGGCTCAGCCTGCGTCTCTTCGATGTGGCCCAGGGCCAGGCCCTCATGCTGCAGACCCCGCAAAAGCGGCTCCTAGTTGATGGCGGGGGCTCCTGGAACAAGGACTACGACGTGGGCCGCCTTATTCTGTCTCCCGCCCTGACCCGGGGGCGCATGCCCGCGGTGGACAGCGTGGTCCTGACCCATCCGGATTTCGACCATATGCGGGGGCTGTACTATATCCTGCGCAAGTACAGGGTGAAGCGTTTCCTGTACAACGGACGCTGGCCCGAAGGCTGGGACGGGCGGGTCCTCGGGCGGATCCTGGAAAAGAGGGACATATCCGTACGGGCCTTGCGGCATGGCGAAGCGATCGATCTGGGTCGTGGCCTGCGGCTCGAGGTGCTGCATACCGCGGGCCGGACCGGCTTTCGGGAGCCGAACAACTCCTCCCTGATACTGCGGGTGGCACACGGACAGCGGAACCTGGCCCTACTGCCCGGGGACGCGGAAGAAGGGCTCCTGCGCAGAATGGCCCGTTCGGATCGCGATCTCGGGGCGGAGCTGATGGTCCTGCCTCATCACGGCAGCCGAAGCAGCCTGTGCCGGTCCTTCTACAAAGAGGTCTCTCCGGATGTCGCCCTGGCGAGCTGTGGCTTTCTCAACCATTTCCGCTTTCCCCACGAAAAGGTGGAAAACGCCCTGGAAAAACAGGACATTCCCCTGCTTACCACGGCACGGGAGGGCAGCATCCGGGTCAGCTGGCACGGCCCGGACCTGGAGATGGCGGTGGAGACACAGAGGGACCGATGATATTCCAAAGACAGTGGTGATCGGAAAAGCAAAGAATGGGGGAGCCTATGCGCGGTACGTTCCGTTTGCGGCGCTCGGTGCTCACCGTGCCCGCGAACAAGGACAAGATGGTGGCCAAGGCCCTGCAGCGCGGGGCGGATCAGGTGATGCTCGATCTGGAGGACAGTGTCCCGCCCGGAGAGAAAAGGGGGGCCAGGGAAGTCGCTGCCCGCAGCTTCCCGGAGCTTGCATGGGGGAGCGTGACCCGATGCCTGCGGATCAACGGCATGGATACCCCTTTCGCCTATCGCGACCTGGTGGACGTGGTGGAGGGAGCAGGGGAGCACATCGACACCGTGGTGCTGCCCAAGGCGGCCTCGGGGGCGCAGATCGAGGCGGTGGCCATGCTCCTGGATCAGATCGAGGCCAATACCGGCCAAGCGGGCGGTATTGGCCTGGAGGCCATCGTGGAGGACGCGCAGGGCATGCTCAGGGTGGAGGAGATCGCAATGGCCTCGTCCAGGCTGGAGGCCCTTGTCTTCGGTGTCGCCGACTACGGTGCCTCTCTGCGAATGCCCAGCCGAGGCGCGAGCGGGCACGGGGAGGAGGATCCGGACTACCCGGGACACAAATGGCACTATCCCTTGAGCCGATTGCTCATGGCGGCTCGCGCTGCCGGGCTCCAGGCCATCGACGCCCCGTACGGCGACTACGGCGACCCCGAGGGGCTGGAGCGTTCCTGCCGCATGAGCGCGGCCCTGGGATACGATGGCAAGTGGGCGGTGCACCCGGACCAGATAGAGACCGTCAATCGCGTTTTCACTCCCGACGAATCGGATTACGAGCGCTGCCGCCGCATCCTCGAGGCCTACGAGCGGGCCCGGGTCAGCGGGGAGGGGGTCATCTCCCTGGACGGGGAGATGGTGGACGCCGCCTCCGTCCGAGTGGCCCGCGAGGTCTGCGCCAAGTGGGAGAGGATTCGCGAAAAGCAGGGGACCGACCCCGGAATATGAACCGCCAAGACACCGAGAACGCCAAGGGGAGGCTTCTTGGCGTTCTTTCGCGCCTTGGCGGTCCATACTCGAGAATCGAGGACCTAGGTATCGGAAAAGGCCTACTTCTTCCCCTTCTTCTTTTTCTTCTGGTCCCCGATGACCTCGTTGGCAATGACGATCTTCTGGATCTGGGAAGTGCCCTCGTAGATGGTGAAAACCCGGGCGTCTCGGTAGAGGCGCTCCACGCCGAACTCCTTGGTGAAGCCGTATCCGCCGTGGATCTGTACCGCCTGGCCCGCGACCCGGTTGGCCATCTCCGTGGCGTAGAGCTTGGCCATGGAGGCCTCCCTGGAGCACTCCTTCCCCTGGTCCTTCAGCGCCGCTGCGGTGTGGATGAGCCCCTCGGCGGCCTCCACGTCCGTGGCCATGTCCGCGATCATCCAGCGAAGCCCCTGGTTCTCGCTCAGGGGACGTCCGAACTGCTCCCGCTGCTTGGCGTACTGCACCGCGAGATCCAGGGCGGCCCGTCCCACCCCGAGGCCCTGTGCGGCGATGCCGATGCGGCCGTCATTCAGACCGGACATGGCCACCTTGAATCCGCCGCCTTCCGGGCCCAGCAGATTGTCCGCGGGGATGCGGCAGTTGTCGAAGATCAGGTCGGTGGTGTCCGAGGCCCGCAGGCCCATCTTGTCCTCCTTGCGACCAACCTGGAATCCGGGCGCGTCCGGGGTGACCAGAAAGGCGCTGATGCCCTTGTGGCCGGCCTCGGGGTCCGTCTTGGCCAGGACGATGAAGATGCCGGAGGTCGCGCCTCCGGTGATCCAGCGCTTGGTCCCGTTGAGCACGAATTCTTCCCCGTCACGGACCGCCGTGGCGGTCATGGAGGCCGGGTCCGATCCCGCTTCCGGCTCGGACATGGCGAAAGAGCCGATGATTTCCCCTCCGGCCATGGGCCGCAGAAAGCGCTCCCGCTGCTCCTCGGTCCCGAAGCGGGTCAGGCTGCCGCAGCAAATGGAGTTGTGCACGGACATGATCACTGCGGTGGAGGCGCAGCCCGCGGCGATTTCAGACAGGGCCAGGGCGTAGGAAACGGTATCCATGCCCTCCCCGCCGTATTCCTCGGGCACTAGCATCCCCAACAGCCCCAGTTCGCCCATCTGCCTCAGGCTGTCCGCCGGGTATTCCTCGTTCTGGTCCCGTTCCGCGGCCTTGGGGGCCAGGTCCTTGCGGGCGAACTCCCGCGCGGAGTTGCGGATCATCTCCTGTTCCTTGCTCAATGGGACGCCCATAAGCTCTCCTTTGTGTTTGCGCGCTGATAAGTGCACCATGAATGGCGTCCATCCTTCAAAAAAGGGGTTGTCCTGTCAATACACCGGGCTGAAAGGTCCGGACAGAAACTGGCCCGCTGTTGCCAAGAGTCCCGGCCCGTGCTAGAAAATGAGCGCATTGTGCAGGCAGGAAAAGTCTCGTTGACGATTCAGGGGAGCCTATGAGCGATTCCCGAAACCTAGAGGCCGAATGCCGAGATCTGAGCCGGGAGGAGCTCCTGGACAGGTTGCGCCGGGCCCGCTCCGAAAACGGGGAGCTGAAGGAGCAGCTCCGGCAGTACAGGCGTGCGGAAAAGGCCAATAGCGAGCTCAAGACCCTGCTGGAGGTTACCCAGGATCTGTACGAGTTGAAGCAGGCCCAGGACGCCCTGAAAAAGGAGCGGGACTACTTCAAGAACGTCCTGGACAACTCCGCGGACGCCATCGGGATCGTGGACCGCAAGGGCCGCTTCATCCGCTGGAACAAGCGGGCTGAGGAGCTCTTCGGATACAGCTTCCAGGAGCTCGAGGGCAAATCCGCCTTCGACCTGTACGCGGATACGGACAAGCTCCGGGACATGCTTTATGAGCTCAGGAGCTCCGGCTACGTGCGCGACTACGAGGTCGATATCCGGCGCAAGGACGGGAGTATCCTGCCCTTCGGGATGTCCATCAGCCTGCTCCGGGACGGCGGCGGGGCCAAGATCGGAAGCGTCTGCGTGGCCCGGGACCTGAGCCAGATCAAGCAGGTCCAGGAAAAGCTGTACCGGACCAACGAGCGTCTGGAACAGCTGGTCCAGGAGCGCACCTCGGAGCTGACCCGTGCCAACAGGAAGCTGGAGGAGACAAATACCGCGCTCAAGGTCCTGTTGGAGAAGAAGGACGAGAACAAGCGGGCCTCGGAGGAGAATCTGGTCTTCAACGCCAAGCAGATGGTCCTGCCCTTTATGGAGAAGCTGCGGGAATCCGGTCTGGATGAGAGCCAAAAGGTGTACATCGATATCGTGCGCTCCAACCTGGAGGAGATCATCTCCCCCCTGCTCAAGCATCTCTCCCAGCGCTACGGGTTCACGCCCACCGAGCTGCAGCTCGTGGATCTGATCAAGCAGGGCAAGGAAACCAAGGAGATCGCCCAGCTCCTGGGGCTCTCCAATCGGACCATCGATACCCACCGCCACAATATCCGCAAGAAGCTCGGGCTCCTGAACAAGTCGGTCAATCTCCAGGCCTATCTGTCCTCCCTGGACAGCAATCGCCTCTCAGAGACTCCTCTTGAATCCACCTCCTGATACGTATTACGACTACGTATTATCTCCGAAATTTTCCGGTATTGTTTCTGGCCATCTCCGCCTCTATTTTTGAATGAGGGTTAGTGGCATCTGGAGATTGGCTTTCGGCGATCGAACCAACCTAACACCAAGGAAAGGAACATGATCTGGCAGACCTCTGTAGGCAAGAAGCTGCTCATGGCCCTGACAGGCATATTTTTGGTGCTCTGGCTGCTGGGGCACATGATGGGGAATCTCAGTTTTTACTGGGGGGCGGATGCTCTCAACGCCTATGCGGAGCACCTCCGCGCCCTCGGTCCGGTGCTGTGGGTGGAACGCCTGATCCTGGCCGGTGTTCTGGTGCTGCACGTCGTTCTGGGCACTACTGTTTTCCTGGAGAACTCTCGGGCCAAGCCAGAGCGCTATGCCAAGAGCAACTACAAGCAGGCCAGCACGGCCTCCAGGACCATGTTCTATACCGGGCTCGTGATCCTTGGCTTCATCATTTATCACCTGCTTCATTTCACCGTGCGGGTGACCAATCCGGCCATTTATCGGGTCGCTTCCGGCGAGGGGCATTTCGACGTCTATCAAATGGCCGAGATGAGCTTTCAAAATCCCGGGATTGTTTTGATTTACCTCGCTGCCATGGTGGCGTTGTTCTTCCATCTGTCCCACGCGATCGGGAGCTTTTTCCAGAGCGTGGGATGGAACACGGATTGGACCAGAGGCTGGGTCGATAGGGGGTCTCTCGTGCTGGCAGTGATCCTGCCGGGTGTGCTCATTTCCATCCCTCTGGCCTTTGGTCTTTTCGGGATGTAACAACCGGCCCGTTTCCTCCGGGATACCTTTACAAACGGAACCACACTTCTTCGTTGAATATAGGGAGGAAGAGATATGGAGCTTGATGGCAAGATCCCATCCGGTCCGATCCAGGACAAATGGGACAAGCACAAGATGGATGGCCTGAAGCTGGTCAATCCGGCGAATAAGCGCCAATACAAGGCCATCGTTGTGGGGACCGGGTTGGCCGGAGCCTCGGCCGCGGCCACTCTGGGAGAGCTCGGGTACAACGTGGAGGCCTTCTGCTACCAGGAAAGCCCGCGCCGGGCCCACAGCATCGGGGCCCAGGGCGGGATCAACGCGGCGAAGAACTACCAGAACGACGGGGACAGCATTTACCGTCTGTTCTACGATACCATCAAGGGCGGCGATTTCCGGGCCAGGGAAGCCAACGTCTATCGCCTGGCCCAGCTGAGCACCGCGATCATCGATCTCTGCGTGGCCCAGGGCATTCCCTTCACCAGGGAATACGGCGGGCTCCTGGCCAATCGCTCCTTCGGCGGGACCCAGGTCTCGCGAACCTTCTACAGCCGGGGCCAGACCGGGCAGCAGCTCCTGCTGGGAGCGTATCAGGCCATGATGCGCCAGGTGCAGGAGGGCAAGGTCACGGTCCGCGGACGGCGGGAAATGGTGGACCTGGTCCTCGTGGACGGCGAGGCCAAGGGCGTGATCATGCGCAACCTGCGCACCGGCGAGCTCGAGTCCTACGCCGCGGACGCCGTGATCCTGGCCAGCGGAGGCTATTCCACTGTCTTCAACCTCTCCACCAACGCGGTGGGGAGCAACGTGGGCGCGGCCATGCGGGCCTACCGCAAGGGGGCCTATTTCGCCAATCCCTGCTACACCCAGATCCATCCCACATGCATTCCCTTCTCCGGGAGCCATCAGTCCAAGCTGACCCTCATGTCCGAGTCCCTGCGCAACGACGGCAGGGTGTGGGTCCCCAAGAAGAAGGGCGACACACGCCATCCCAGCCAGATCCCCGAACAGGAGCGGGACTATTACCTGGAGCGGAAATACCCCAGCTTCGGGAACCTCTCCCCCAGGGACATCTCCTCGCGCGCCGCCAAGGAGGTCTGCGACGAGGGGCGCGGCGTGGGCGAGACCGGATACGCGGTGTACCTCGATTTCGAGGACGCCTTCAATCGCCTGGGCAGCGAGATCATGGACGAGCGCTACGGCAACCTCTTCGAGATCTACCAGCAGATCACCGGGGAGGATGTGCACAAGGAAATGCGCATGCGCATCTACCCCGCGCCGCACTATACCATGGGCGGCCTCTGGGTGGATTACAATCTCCAGAGCAATATCCCCGGCCTTTTCGTGCTGGGCGAGGCCAACTTCTCCGACCACGGCGCGAACCGCCTGGGCGCCAGCGCGCTCATGCAGGGCCTGGCGGACGGCTATTTCATCATTCCCTACACCATCGGGAACTATTTCGCCCGGATCAAGCCGGGCCAGGTGGGCACCGACCGCCCCGAATTCGCCCAGTGCCGAGAGGATGTGAATAAGCGCAACAAGGAGCTCCTGGCGATCCAGGGAAACAAGACCGCCCACGAGCTGCGGATCGAGCTCGGGGACGTCATGTTGGACAACGTGGGCATGTCCCGGAGCCGGGAGAGCCTGCAGACTGCTCTGAAGGAGATCGCGAGGGTGCGGGACGAATTCTGGAACAACCTCAAGGTTCCGGGCACGCACAACGCCCTGAACCAGGAACTGGAGCAGGCCTGGCGCATGGCCGAATCCCTGGACTTCGCCGAGGTCATGGCCCATGACGCCCTGAGCCGGGAGGAGTCCTGCGGCTGCCACTTCCGGGTGGAGTATCAGACCGAGGACGGGGAGGCCCTGCGCAAGGATCAGGAGTACTCCTACGTCTCCGCCTGGGAGTTCCAGGGTGTGGGCCGGGAGCCTGTTATGCACAAGGAGCAGCTTGAGTTCGAGGAAGTGTCCCCAAGCACAAGGAGCTACAAGTGATGGAATTCCGATTGCGCGTGTGGCGTCAGGGTGGTCCGGATGCACCTGGCGGCTTCGAGGAATATAGGGCTCGGGATGTGAAGGAGGATATGTCCATCCTGGAGATGCTGGATCAGGTCAATCAGGACCTGGCGAAGGAGGGCAGCGACCCCATCGCCTACGAGAGCGATTGCCGCGAGGGCATCTGCGGCGTCTGCGGCCTGGTCATCGAAGGGGTTCCCCACGGGGAGCAGAAGAAAACCACCACCTGTGAGCTTCGGATGCGCCACTTCCGGGACGGGCAGACCATCAGCATCGAGCCCTTTCGGGCCGAGGCCATGCCCATCATCAAGGATCTCATGGTGGACCGAACCGCCCTGGATCAGGTGATCCAGAGCGGGGGCTACGTCTCCACCCGCGTGGGGAGCTCTCCGGAAGCCAATACAGTACCCGTGGCCAAGCAGGATCAGGAGGAGGCCATGGACGCCGCGGAGTGCATTGGCTGCGGGGCCTGCGTTGCCGCGTGCCCCAACGCCTCGGCCATGCTCTTTACCGGGGCCAAGGTCTCCCACCTGGCCAAGCTGCCCCAGGGGCGCTACGAAGCGGCCAAGCGGGTGAAGGCCATGACGGACCAGATGCAGGAGCTCGGCTTCGGCAACTGCTCCAATCACTACGAGTGTCAGGCGGTCTGCCCCAAGGATATCGACGTCAAGTTCATCGCTCGCATGAACCGGGAGTTCTTCAAGGGGCTGTTCAAGAAGAGGAACTGATTGGCGACGGGCCCTTGTTTCAAGGCCGGTGATATGTGAAATCTGGAATAGGGTCCTCCCTTTTCAATAAAACCCTCATTCCCGGGCCGACCCGGGCACAACCAAGCATGAAAATGTCGCGAGGCGAAGGCGGGTGGACGCTGAAGCCCGGGTTTCATCCCGGGTTTCCCATGATGGGAT
>CAYNCR010000082.1:2491-10555 GCA_964395575.1 uncultured Desulfohalobiaceae bacterium | reverse complement strand
CCAATTCCTCGGGCATTTTGTCCCTGCTGGTGAACAGGTCGGGATAGATGTTACGCCAGACCCGAAGCAGGGGATCCTCCTCGTCGAAGACGTAGAAGTCCGTATCCCCGTTATAGGCGTTGACCGCCACCTTGACCGAATTGCGGATGTAGTTGGGCCCCTCCAGATACTCGGCTTCCTGGGGCAGGAAGATCTGTCCGGGCCTGCTTGTTGAACCGGGCTGCCGCGCGGCCCTCCGGGTGGAGAACACTTCGCTGTAGGGATAGCGGTCCGTGGTGGTGTAGGCGTTCACGATCCAGTAGAGCTCGCCGTCCGCCAGGACAATGTAGGGGTCGGGTTCGTATTGCAGGAAGGGCGCCAGTTTGTTGAGCCGGTCCATGATCTGGCGGTTGAACATGATCCGGGTGCCCTCTTTGGGATACCCGGAGAAGAACAGGGTGGTGCCGTCGAACTTCCAGCCGTAGAGAAACTTGCGCCACAGGCCGCCCATATCCACGCCGCCGTCACCCTGATAGCGGACGTTCACGTTCTCCTCCCCCTTGGGGTAGTCGAACTCCTTTTCCTCGCTGTTGACCACCACGTGGGTGTCCGTGTTCTCCCCGTAGTAGATCTCGGGACGCTTCACCTCGAGATCAGGATGCGTGCTTTGGGGCGGGATGTCCTTGATCAGGAACTCGGGTTGGCCCTGCTCGGTGAACTCGCTCACATTGTTCATGACAATGCCGTAGCCGTGGGTATACTTGAAGCGTTTATTGACGAAGGTCCGGCTCTGCTGGGGGAGATTGTTCTGATTCATCTCCCGTGCGGCAACCATGACCTGGCGGTACTGATCCCCGAATCGATAGCGGTCGATGTCCACATCGTTGAAGTCGTAGTAGAGCCTGAGCTCCTGGAACTGTTTGTAGACCTGTCCCAGGGCCCGCCAGTCCCAGAGGCGGATGTTGTTGAAGATCTGTTTGTTGTCTTTCACCAATTGCCTGTCGAAACGCTTCGCTGCCGGGAACTTCCGCTCCTCCGACTTCCCCAGGTTGAATCCCTGCCGGGTGAACTCAATATTGTTCTGGATATAGGGCTTTTCGAAAGTGATCTCGTTGGGCTCCACCCGGAGCTGCTGGAATGCGGTGGGCAGCACCCCGATAAACGCGACCCAGACGACGATGAGCACGGCAGCGATCGCCCCCAACCCCAAAAGGTGGGGGTCCACACCTTGCACTGGGATTCGCCGCATATACCCCTGGAGCCGTGAACGGGCCGCGGGAACCAGCAGAACCGCTGCCGCCGCGAGGCACAACAGGGCCATCAGGCTATACATCGGAATCCGGATGTTCACGTCGGTCCATCCCGCTCCGGTAACCACTCCGGTGCTGGAAAACATGAACTCATAGCGTGACAGGAATGCGCCCGCACCGATCAGAACCAGCAGAAGCCCGACGCAGAGATAGATGGGTCCGACGGGAAGCGCGGCTGTGAGGGGACGGGCAGTCCGTCCGGTGCGCAAGAGCTCCTCCAGGCCACCGCCGCGGGAGGAATCGATCCAGATCACTCCCGCCACGGCGAGGGTAAAGAGCACCAGGAGCACAAACAGGGATATGAGGCTGTTGTAGAAGGGCAGGTCGAAAATGTAGAACCCTGCATCCTTGCCGAAAATGGGGTCGCTCACATTGGCGCTGACGCTGTTGGCATAGATCCAGACCGTGCGCCAGGCATTGAGCCCCCACAAAAGGCCGATAACGCCTCCTCCGAGCTGAGCCCACCTGCGGGCGCTTGGCCAGCTTTTGGGGAAACTCAGGGAGAGCAGCCAGACCCCGGCCCAGCCGATAATGCCCCCGAGCAGGGTGTAGCCGATCATAGCCTCGATGCGCGTCATGAAGCGCTCGCTGTATCCCAGCGCATCGAACCAGAGGAATACGCCCCAGAACTCCAGAAAGACAAAGAATGCCACCGTGGCCAACCCCAGAAGGATGCCCGCCAGCGCGCGGCCTCGCAGATTCCTGTTCACGCCGGACGCGGTCAGCAGAAAGGCCGCCAACAGCAAAAGGAGAAGCAAAACGACATACATACTAACAGACTCCAGACTCAACTGATGTGATTTTTTATGGGTAAGGACCTCTATCCTTCACAAGCAGACACTTGGGGGAAACAGCATAACAGCTTCACCAAACGGAACGAGCCGCTGCCACCCCTTGAGGTTTGCAAGTCGCTCGTGAGCCGGCCATCGAACCCGACGTCTCTATCATCCTCATTCTATCCTGCACAGCCGCAACCACACAGCACTTGGAAAAGCGGTCACCAAGCGGAGTATTCCGTTGTCGGACCGAAAGATATCTGCGGATCAATCGAAATAATCGGTGCTCCACTCCTTCAGCTTGGGCAGGGTCCAAACTGTATCCCAGGGAATGACTTGAGGACCCCCCTCCTGGAACTGAACCATATGGAAGACCCCGTCGTGCTTGACCAGAAGGTAGTCCTCAAAAGGCGTATGAACCACATTCTCCAATTCCTCGGAATCCTCTTCAAGCCCGAAGGCGGGAGCAACCTGCCGCTTTTTCTCCTTGATCGTTTCCTCGTCCATTTGCAAAAAATCCACACCCTGCTTCGCAATCCCCGACGATCCGGATCCGTGTTTTTTTTCCTCGGGACTCATGCAAACCTCCTTTTTGAGCACCATGAATTGAATCAGTTCAATTCAACTCTACTAGAATACCCCAAAAGGGATGAGCTTCGCAAGAAAAACTCCCTGCCAACCTAAGGGAATTCGTTACGTTTTTCCGGGAGGATCCCTGTTGAGGCGGTCACGCCGGCCGCCTCGCAATTTCGGACACGTCCCGGCCCGGTGTACGCATACGGGCTGGTACGAAGAAAGGCCCGGACAGCGAGCTGCCCGGGCCTTTAGGGAGGAAACGACAATCTTCCTCAACAAGGGAGGGGGAAGGAAGACTGTGCGAATCGTTTGCATTCTTATCTGAGATGTGCCCTCCTGTCAAATCCTGCCAGCTTGATCGAAAATTCACGGCACTTTCCTTCTCAATGGGGATTCACTGGATAAGCCGTTCATCCGCAAGCCGATGACGGAACAGCATACCTGAATGATTCAGGGCTCAACACAAGGAAAGGGAAGCAGGCCGGACTGCTTCCCTTTCCTTATCCACCGAATTCTCGGCATTTTTACAAAGCGAGTTTCCCAGCGTTTTCAGACGGGGGATCACATCCCGAAAAGGACAGCACGGGCGGGATGTTCCCGTGCAAGAGTCGAGTCATATAAAAGCAGGGCAGGGTCAATCGACTTAAAGCCGTTCGAGCATGTCGCCCCGCGGAAAACACACCCCTTTTGATTTCAGATGGAAGGCCGCCGCGCGTCATTCTCCGAACCGGAGACACGACTAGTTGAGCCGGATCCTTTCACTGCTGCCCCAGAACGGAGTCAATGCTGCTCTGAAAGTGGATCCAGACGCCTTCCCGGCGATCCTTCTTAAAGCCGAACTTGCCGGTATACCATTGAATGGCCTTGTGATTGCCCTCGCCTGCCCAGAGCGAAACCACGGAACGCCCGTGCTTTCGGCCCATTGAACCGGCGAAGCGCATGAACAGGCCGCCAAGGCCGTAGCCCTGGAAATCCGGATCGACCACAACCTCGTGAACCTCCAGAACCTTTCTCTGCCCCGGCTCGTACCAATCCGGGTCGCAAACGATAAACCCGGCTGTACGGCCGTCGACAACGGCCTTGAAGAAACCTTTGGGACAGAAGCGATGGATGTTCTGGAGATAGAGGGCGGCCTGGTCCGTGGTGGGTTCTCCGTACTCCTCCATTCCCCTGTAGGCCTTCATGTAGATCCTTGCCAAAGCGGGAATCTCGCTCTGAGCAACAGGGTAAAGGAGCACTTCCGCATTCGTTTTCGCGCGTTGGCGAAAACAGAAGGTAGAGACGTGTGACAGTTTCCTGCGTCTGTGAGGTGAGTCAGGGTCTGTTGGCGTACTCATGCCAGTGACGAATCTCCTTGTTGGTGTTGGCGATGGACAAGCCGGGCGGCTTGTCGAAGATGCCTCGAAGACCCTTCTTAACGGTCTCAATTTATTAATAAGTCAGTGTTTGGGTTTTGTCAACAAGATCGGCACACCCTGCTGACATCGACGAGGGCACGCCCGTATATGGAACCCAGGCCGCCCTGCTCCCATTCAGAGAATGGGAGCAGGGCGGCCTGGGACATACAGGATTTTTCAACAGGCTGACATGGCTATTCTACAGCCCCGGACGGCTTCGCCTTGGCTGACCGTTTTCCGAAGAACCGCCTGGCGATTTCCGGGGCCTGCCCAAAGAGGAGCACTCCGATGGACGCGGAGGCCAGTATGTATACTCCGCTGAAGATCCGCAGCTGCGGGGCGGCCAGGCTGGCGATAATCGCAGAGAACTCTCCGCGCTGCACGAGGCTGAAGGCTGCGCGGGTGGAGACTCTCTGCGTCAGGCCAAACATGCGGCCACCGAAATATCCGGTGAGCAGCTTGCCGAGGACGGACCACACCAGATACACGACCATCAACCCCACAAGGGGGAGCCCCTTGTTCAAGGCAATTGTCGTTCCGAACCAGAAGAAAAAGAAAGGGAGTGTCAGATTCCGGAGCGGCAGCGCAAGATTTTCCAGATCCTGGGATTTGCCCGTCTCGGAGAGCATGATTCCGGCCAGGAAAGCCCCGAGGACTTCGGAAACTCCCAAATAGACGGCAAACCCGGCATAGGTCAGGGCGACCCCCACCGCCAGCAAAGGCATGAAGTCCTTGTCCAAATGCTTGGCCACAAAGTTTTGCAGCCTACTGAAACCGTAATATCCAAGGAGCACCGCTCCGAGAACCAGCAGAATGATCTTGAGGAAGATGAGGCCGACGTAGCCCGCCGAAACAGTCTCACCCCCCTGAATCCCCACGATGAAGGAAACCAGAACAGGAGCCACCAGATCCTCGAAAATGAGCAGGGCCAATATGAACTCGGCCTCCACGTTCGCCAGCCTCTTCTTTTCCTCCAGCAGCTTGGCGGTGATGGAGGAGCTCGTCGCGTATGCGACCGAGCCGAGTATAAAGGCAGAAACGATATCGAGACCAAAGGCGAGGGCCAGGGCCATGCTCAGCCCGAAATTGAGCAAAAGATCCAGCAGGCCCGCGGGCCAGATCCTCCGGGATATATCCACCATCCTGGCCAGGGGGAAATCCAGGCCCAGCACGAAGAAAAGCAGGACGATCCCGATCTCGCCGACAGTGTGGACCGTCTTGATATCGGTAACATACGAGGCCACAGCCGTTCCCAGCAGAATGTAGACAAGCACGGAGGGAAGGCTGAATCGCCAGGAGGAAAAGCTCAGCGCAAAAAAGCAAATCAAAAAGAGTCCGCCGAGGAAAAGAAAGGGCACGTTTTCCACAGGGAGCTCCTTCTTCGTTCCGATTCGCAAGAGATCGAAGCCACCGGCCCCGGCTCAACGGTTCGCAGATCACGATCCCGACGCGGCTAGCTGCCGGCTCGCGGAACATTCCGACTGAAACCAGCCAATCCACTGTCCCGCGAAGAACCGGGAAGGCTACCCGGTATCGGGAAGGTGGCAAATGGATTCCAGGTTCTTGGTCTGGTCCCTGGTCCCGATAACCATGAGCACATCCCCGGGCTGGATCACCTCGGAAACATCGGGGCTGCCGATAATCGATTCCCCGCGCTGGATGCCCACCACTGTTGCGCCTGTGCGGCTGCGGATCCTGGAATCGATGATCCGGGTATTGGCCACACAGCTGTCCGGCTTCACAGTGAGCCATTCCAGGCGAACGTTCTTGAGCAGTATCTCCACCCGCTCGTCCGCCACGGGCTGATAATCCACACCCATGAGGATAGTGCCCAGCTGTCTGGCCTCCTCGTCGCTCAAGCTCAGCGTAGAGTCCGGCTCGTCCTCCTCGGGATGCGTGAAATGGTACACTTCTCTCGGGCCGTGATGGTGGATGATCACCACCACCTGCTCCTTGTTGGCGGTAATGATGGAATACCGCTTGCCAATTCCGGGCAAATCGCTGGTTTTGACCTGCATGGGGCTCTCCGGTTTTGGTTTGCCCTCAAATCGGGAATCGAAGAAACGGCCCTTCCTTCGGGAGAGGCCGCGCCTGGAGCCCATCTCCATCGGACGGTCCCGTTCTAGCAAACATCTTGCAACAGGGCCATCCCTGGACTTCGAGCCCGCCCGTAACCCGGGGGTATACCCCGTCACATGGGATCTCTCCTCTCTTCATCCGCAGAAAAGGAGTCTCCCCAAGGTGAATCACTCTCCCGTGTCGATCCCCTCATTCTCCAGACCCTGCAGAAAGGCGAGGATGTTGTCGCCCAAAACCTGATCATTGTATCCGCCCTCGAGCACGGCAAAAACCCGCCCCGGACAGAGGCGCTGCGTCATGGAGCCGACCATTCCGCCGATACTGCGGTAATTCTCGGTGGTGAGCATGCCGCCCCAGTCCTCCACGTGCCTGTCGAACCCTGCGGATACAGCCACCAGATCGCACTCCCCGACTCCGGCCAGAACCGTGGAGATCTCCCGGAGCGAGCCGGAGGAGAAATAGGTCACATCGGGAATATCCCTAAAGAAATTGTTCGTTCCGTCCCCGAAATGGAGATCGAAGTCCAGGATAAAGGCGCTTTCGATGCGTCCGGCTTGGCGCAGACGCTCCACGGCAACGGCAATATTGTTGTACCAGCAAAACCCCCAGCAATCACCGGGACTGGCATGGTGTCCAGGCGGACGGATCAGGCCGAATGCGGGCTTGCCATGCATGGCGTATTCCGAGGCGCTGATCGCCCCTCCCGCCGCGAGCAGGGCCATGGCATGAAGCTGGGAGCTCTCGGAAATCATGTCCAGGTGATGCTTCTCGTGAACCAGGAGGATGTCCTCCTCCTCGGCCATGTCCGGCTCGACGAACTCGTAACGCGGCCGCAGCTCCTCCACCGCCCGGTCCAGGCGTCCCCGACGCGCCGCGGGATCCGCTGCATATTCCTGAAGATAACGCTCGTGGAATACGACTTTCATGGTCCTCCTCCTTGTTCTTCGCGATCAACCGCGCCCCACCTACGCTTCAGGCTGAATTCGTTCTCATAAAAATGAACCGCCAAGACGCCAAGAGCGCCAAGTAAGAAGTTTCCCTTTGCCGGGCCGCGGCAAAGGAAAAGGCTTGGCCTCAAGCTCTCGTCTTCGTCAGTAAAGGCGTATCCTGCTTTGCAGGGTGTTCCCGGAACAGCAAAATATCTTTCCTTGTCAGTGTTCTTGGCAGTCTAAGAGCCCAACTGACCGACACATATTATCATGAGTCTTTATCGTCGCTATTTTGCGAGCCTTTTTCTTTCCTTGTACCAGCTGTATGTTTATATCACTAAAATAATTGAAGATATAAAACCACTTAACCCATGCTTTCCGGCAAAGCAACGCGAGCCATTCCAAGCAAACGGACAGCACAATCAATGTCTAGAATAGACCAATCCCGCTTTTCGGATCAATACGCCCGTTGTCCTGTTGTCAGGGTCCGAATATTGAACTATCCTGAACAGTGATATGATTCTCTTTCCATTGCGTTTTTCTCTGTCCGGGAACCGCAATACCCTCCCGGTATTTCCGCATGCAGCCAAGGTTGCAATGCTGGCGGCTCTGATTGTCCTTCTCGCTGTATGCTCCGGCTGCTCCACAACAGCGCCGGCATCGGGATCCGCTTTGCCATCGGTGGAAGAAGGAGCCCTGCTGGAAGCATCGGGAGAAGCCCTTTCCCGCGGTCAATTCCTGGAAAGGGCGCGGGGCGCGGAGTATATCCTCATCGGAGAAACCCACGACAATGCCTGCGACCACGACATCCAGGCCCGTCTGATCCGATGGATGGCCGCGAACGGAACGCGACCGGCTATTGGGCTGGAGATGGTCTCGGCGGAGGCTCAGTCGGTCCTGGATCGATTCAACACGGGCAACCTGACCCTGGAAGAGCTCCCTGAAGCCCTCGACTGGAAGGAAACCTGGGGACATCCCTTCTCAATGTACAAACCGGTCTTTCAGGCGGCCCGCAAAG
>CAYNCR010000082.1:0-2481 GCA_964395575.1 uncultured Desulfohalobiaceae bacterium | reverse complement strand
CTGGACGCCATCCGCGACAAAGGCCGCCAGGCGCTCCGACAGGGGGAACGCCCCCGCAGGTACATCCCTCCGAGCGAAGAGGAAAAAAACGTTCTGGACCGGGCATACGAGCGGCACGAGCAGCTGCCCAGCCTGAAAAACCAGACCGAGAGGCTCGACCGGGAACGATTCTTCCTGATTCAGGCGGTATGGGACAGCTCCATGGCGGGCGAAGCGGTGCGGGTCCGCTCCGAAACAGGGCGGAGAATGATTATTCTGGCCGGCCAGGGCCACATCGAGCACGGCCGCGGCATCCCCCGCAGGTTGAGGATCCTCGATCCCTCGGCGGACATCCTCAGCGTCAGCGCCTGGCGCGGTTTGGACCGGCCGGATCCCGAGCAGAGCGATCTCCTCTACTTTTGTCCGGTAACCTTTGAAAGCCGCCTCGGCTTCACCTTGAAGCTTACCTCTCGCGGCGGGCTGATCACGAAAGTTGAGCCTGAAAGCAGGGCCCAGAAGGCGGGGATGCGTGCTGGAGACATTCTCCTGGAGGCGGGGGGGGAGCCCTTTGAAGAGCTCATGGACCTGCACAGAGCGGCAGTGCGGGCCCACAGGGACAACGCGCCTCTGGTGCTGCGCATCGAGCGCGAGGGAAGCCGAAGGGAGCTCAGTCTCGACATTTCCAGATAAACCGGGATCTCCGAAACAGAGTTGACCCAAGCGCCCCGGATTCACATTATGGCCCAAGCGACGGAAGCGGACCGGGCAATTATCAGCGTGGACAGACTGAGCAAGCACTTCGCGGGGCACAAGGTCGTCCGGGACCTCTCCCTTTCCGTGCCCAGAGGCCAGATCCTGGGGCTCCTCGGTCCCAACGGGGCCGGCAAGTCCACCACTCTTCACATGCTCCTGGGACTGACCCAGCCCAGCACCGGCAGTATCCGCATCTTCGGCAAAAACCTGCAAAAAAGTCGCCGCAGCATCCTCTCCAGGGTGAATTTCTCCTCGGCCTACAGCTCGCTGCCCACGAATCTCTCGGTGTGGGAAAACCTGAACATCTTCGCCAGACTCTACGGAGTCCGCTCCCGCCGGAAACGGATCCGCGAGCTCCTTGAGCTCTTCGAGATCCCCCACACCCTGCATGCGCTCACCGGAGCCCTCTCCTCGGGGCAGCTCACCAGGGTCAATCTGTGCAAGGCCTTCCTCAACGAGCCGGAGATCCTTTTCCTGGACGAGCCCACCGCCAGCCTGGATCCGGACATCGCCTCCAGGGTGCGCCAGACCCTTTTGCGCATTCACAGGGAACGGGGTGTGACCATGATTTACACCTCCCACGACATGCAGGAAGTGCAGCGCGTGTGTGAGCGGGTCCTCTTCCTCTCCAAAGGACAAATCATCCGCGACGGCCCGCCAGGAGAAATTGTGGACAGGGACGGAGCGGCCTCTCTGGAGGAAATGTTCATTGCCATCGCTCTCGCGGATCAGGAGGAGGTCCGGAGCGACTCCGGAGACAAGGACTGAATCAGGCGCATCAGGCAGGCAGCCGCCCGAGGGACGCATGCTTCACCGCATCAACGCCATCATTCTGCGCCACGCCTATCTGCACCGACGCAGCCCGGCCCGTATCATGGAGGTCTTTTTCTGGCCGGTGATGGATCTGCTCGTCTGGGGCTACATCACGGCCTACCTCAAGGAGCTGGCCCTCTCCGACGCGGTCCTCTTCTTTATCGGGGCCATGATCCTCTGGGACGTGCTCTACCGTTCCCAGCAGGCCATCTCCCTGTCCATCACCGAGGAGTTCTGGGTCCGGAACTTCATCAACCTCTTCATCTCCCCCTTGAGCATTCCGGAGTTCATCAGCGCCCTGTGCCTGGTGGGCTTCATCAAGTCCGTGGTCACCACGGTCGTGCTCGCGATTCTGGCCCTCTTCCTGTTCATCTTCTTTCGCTACGTGCTGGAGGAGTGGTCATGACGCGCCGGGAACTGGAACGGTACCTGATCACCGTCGGCAAGGGCGTGGGGTTCGTGGGGTTTACCCTCGTCACCGCGTTTCCATTCTACTGGATGTTTCTCGCTTCCGTTCAGTCGATGACCGAACTCGCCACGCTCCCGCCGACGTTCTGGGTGAGCCCCGGGTCGTGGGACGTCAGCAGCTACCACACCGTCCTGTTCGACCATGATTTCCTGGGATACATCTTCAACAGTTTCCTGGTCTCCTCCATCACTGTTCTTCTGACCCTTATTTTCTCCACCATGGCGGCGTACGCGGCCACCCGCCTGTATTTTCGGGGCAAAAAATGGATGGGCCGGACGATTCTCCTCGTCTACATGTTTCCCGCGATCGTGCTCGTTATTCCACTGTTCGCCCTGTTTTCCTGGCTGGGCCTGCGGGATTCCCTGGCCGGACTCATCCTCCTGTACCTTGCCCAGACCCTTCCCGTGGCGATGTATCTCCTCAAAAGCCACTTTGACACCCTGCAGGAGGAAGTGGAGGAGGTGGCG
>CAYNCR010000081.1:0-10600 GCA_964395575.1 uncultured Desulfohalobiaceae bacterium | reverse complement strand
AGGTGTATTATGAAACCCAGCGAAGCGCTCCATCCGCCTTCGCCTCGCGACAATCCCCTAATAAATCAGGAAGTTAAAAGTATTTTCATACAAAAAGCAATTACACAGGAATAAAAACGATGATCCCCATGGGGCAAAATATTAGAGGCACCTTCGCCCTGGTGGACTGCAACAACTTCTACGTCTCCTGCGAGCGGGTCTTCCAGCCGGAGCTGGAAGGGCGTCCGGTGGTGGTGCTCTCCAACAACGACGGCTGCGTCGTGGCCCGTTCCGACGAGGTCAAGGAGCTAGGGGTGCCCATGGGCGCACCCGCCTTCAAGTGGAGGCGGTTCTTCCGGCGGCACGCCGTTGTGGAGTTCTCCTCCAACTACGCCCTGTACTCCGACATGTCGGACAGGGTAATGAGCCTGCTGGCCTCCTTCGCGCCGGGGATCGAGATCTATTCCCACGACGAGGCGTTCCTCTATTTTTCAGGCAAATGGCACTCCCGCCTGGAGGAATACGCCAGACACATCCGGAGCGAGGTGCTCAAGCGGACCGGAATCCCCGTCTCCATCGGTCTGGCGCCCACCAAGTCCCTGGCCAAGCTGGCCAACAGGCTGGCCAAGAAGGAGCCCCGTTTTGCCGGGGTGCTCGATGTGCTGGGCCACCCCGACAGGGAGCGCCTGCTCGACACGGTCAAGGCAAAGAATGTTTGGGGGATCGGCCCGCGCCATTCAGCGATGCTGGAAAAGCACGGCATCCGCACGGCTCTGGATCTGATCCGGGCCGACGACCGCTGGATCAGAAAGCGAATGAGCGTGGTGGGGCTGCGCATTGCCCTCGAATTGCGGGGGACGCCCTGCCTGGGTGTGGAGGAGGTGCCGCCCCCGGCCAAGAGCATGGTTCGTTCCCGGTCTTTCGGCCGTCCGGTCACAAGCCTGGACGAGCTCCGCGAGGCCCTGACCACCCACGTGCAGCGCGCCGGGGAGAAGCTGCGCCGATCCGGTCAGGTGACCGGATGCGTCCAGGTCTTTCTGGAGACCAACCGCCACAAGCCGGAGCCCCAGCATTCGCCCTGTCAGTCCAGGATCCTCTCCTTCGCCACCAACCACACCCCGGACCTTCTGAAACCGGCCCTGGAGCTGTTGGACCGGATCTACGGAGAGGGATACGCCTACAAAAAGACCGGAGTCCTTCTGACCGCCCTGGAGCAGGAGAAGGGGAGGCGCCTGAGCCTCATGGACCCGGACGCGGGGACGAAGCTGGAAAAGAAGAGTCTCATGGGCGCCCTGGATCGGATTAATTCCCGATACGGTCGTGACACGGCGCGCTTCGCCTCCGCCGGGATGGAGAAGAATTGGGAGATGCAGCGGGGCAAGATGTCCCGGGAGTTCACCACCAATTGGAAGGATCTGCCCCTGGTGGGGGTATAGCAGCGGGCTGTGGCGGGTCCGATAACGGGAAAAGGGGAGTCATGCCGGCCGATCAAGTTACCCAGGGAAATAGAGGCGGTTCGACGCCTCGTGAAGGAAAATCCGATATTCGGGCCCTGCAAGCGAGGCTCGGACGCACTCAAGGAGGTTGTCATGCAAAGGAAATGCGAAGACTGCGGCGTATGGGCGGAGGAGGAATTCGTCCTGAACATGGATGGGGTGGAGCTCTGCGTGATTTGCGCCCTCCAGCTGGATGAGAACGGAGAGCCCCAGGAAGCCGGCGGAATCGCTGAATAGACCGGGCGGCTTTGATGACGAGAATGGGCGCAACTCATCCAATCACCTGATGGCCGACCATTCCGATTGCGAAGCCCAGCACGGCCCCCAAGGGAGGGGTCCAATGCCGCTCCATCCTGCTCTGGGGGGCGATGTCCTGAAAGATGAGATGGAGGATGCCTCCGGCGGCGAAGCTCATGATGCCGGCTGTCCATTCGGGCTTGTTCTGCAGGAAAAAGTACCCCAGGCAGGCTGCCAACGGACCGAGAAAGCTGATCGAGAAAAGGGCCGTAAGCGCGCCACGGGGCCTGACTCCCGATGCGGTGATCTCCCGGAAGGAGTTGAAGCCTTCGGGCAGGTTTTGTGCGGCTATAAAGGCTGCGAGCAGCATGCCCATGTTGCGGTTGTGTCCGAATACTGCCCCCATGGAAGCCGCTTCGGGAATGAAATCCATGAGCATGGCCATGAACTGGGCCTTGCTGCCTCCGGCTCTGCTGATCCTGATGTCCAGAAGACAAAAGGCGATCCCTCCGAGGCAAAAGGTGAGGGTAAGGCTTATGGGATCCAGCACGGAAACAGCCCTCGGGACAAGAGCCAGGGCTACCGCCGCGACCAGAATCCCTCCCCCCAGGGCCACGATCCCGTGGATGAGCTCTTGCTTTCCGGTTGTTTCAGCCGTTCCCTCGCAGAGCCCCAGGATGCTGCCGAGGAAAGCGGCGAAGCCCGCGAGCCAGGACAATCCGAGGATGAGAATAAGCTCATTCATCGCGTCGCTTCCTTGATTCTGTCGCTTCACTATTGCTTCAGTCAGAAGGATCAGTTCCAAGAACCGAGCCCACGGCTATAAAGAAGATGCTTTGGAGTCAATGTTCCCGGAAAACTTCCACAGGGAAGGCAGCGAGTTTGCTGGGCGCCATATTTGTCCAGAGCCAAAATAGCATCTGCCTTGAGCGAATGGAAGGTCTTGTCAGAGCTGGCAGGATGGAAAAATTGGGAGTCTGAAAGCTTGCCCAAGCTTGAAGCACGGCATGCTTTATTTCAAGAATGTCGGATTTTCAAGAAGGTGAGGTGAGTACTGGTGGCGGTTGCTTCTGATACCGCACATATTGTTGGAGCGGGTACAGGATCGAGATGGCACCCGCCATCGTAAATGGGCTGTCCCTGCACACGCTCCTATCGGCTTGTTCCCTGCTCATCCTGATTTTGGCGTTCAAAAATGTATTTCCAGTGAATGCCCACGTTGGCAAGCAAAATGATTTCCACAACAATATCGAGCAGAGTCGGGTCGAGGAAGAGGTCAATTCCGCCCAAGATTGCCGCGAGGACGGACCAAAAACCCACCCATCGATATACCTTCCTTTTCCGTGATCCGGCCTGTGGAGTCATACATTCCGTCCTTCTTCTATGTTGCAGCAATATTCAAATAGGTCGAACAATTATGAGCCTGATCCTGAGTGCCCATTCTCCAAAAATTGTTCACTGCCGCTCTCAGAGCGCCCCCCGATCTTCCAATGACTGCGTTGCTTCAAGATTTCAAGTTTCTCCTTAGGCTAACTCGTTTCTCTCCGTCAACCATTCAACGCTTTGGAAATCTTGGCGCCCTCGGCTTGTGAGGTGAGCCTGCTGGTTCATATCTTCATGGGCACTGGCCGCAATCGATGTATTGGCTGCGATAAAAGCGTGCTTGTTCGGGGGTGTAAGACGTGGTACACGGATTCCAGAGGGAAAGACTCTCCGAGATCAGCGCAAGGGACGATCCCGGAGACGATGAACCTTTGGCAAGGAGGCATTCATGGAGTTGCGCGATTCGAGTGTCCTTGTGCTCATTGTCCTTTTTCTCGGGGCATCCTTGGCAGTTGCCGGGGCACGGGCTGCTGAGGTGAAGGCCTGGCGTGTGGAGGGGAAGCTTATCCGTGTCGGGGATTCCAAGGCCCGAGTGTCGTCTTTGGCCGGAGACCCCGACTCCAGGGAAAATGTGAGGAAGGCTGTGGACACCGGGGACGAGAAGAAGGGTGAGAAAGTTGATGTGTGGCGCTATAAGATCCAGAACAAAGATAAGATCTACATCATTCATTTCCGTGACAGCAAAGTGAGCAAAATACAGTGGGAGCGCCATTAGCTGCCATACCTCGAAAAATCCAAATTGGTTGAGCCCGGGGTGGCCAGGGAATGAGCGTTGTATGAGGTTGGTCCTGCGCTAAAAAGGCCCGTTTCCTTACGGCCTCCTGTCCTGCTCCTTGAGCCACTTCCAGGCCGCCTTGTTTCCCGGAACTTCCGCCCACAGGTTTCGTTCACTCCTTCTCGCTTCCCCCGAGATGCTGTTGAGCCTTCCGCAGAGCTTCGCCTTTTCGCAATACGCCTCGCGGAGCCAGCCCAGACCCTGGCGAAGGATCTTTGCGTTGATGCTGTCATCATCGCCTTGCACGTAGACCATGGCTCGAATTCCACCTCCTGTTCCCAAAGGCTCTACTTCGACCCTTTGCCGGAAGGTCGTGCTATGGACGAAGCTCCGGGCCTTTTTCGCGAATGGTTCATCATCCTCGGGCACGCCGATCCCGTATAAGGAAACGACGCGTTCCTGTCCCTCTGTGCGGACGACGAGGGTGTTGGCCTCTTTCACGTCCGTGACCCGGCCTTGCCAGGCAAAGACTATTGACGGAAGGAGAAGCATACAGGCGAGGAGAGTGAGTGGAAGCGTGCGGTAACGCATGGGCCTGCCTCCGGTTGGAGTGGATGGGAAATGGAAATGCACGAATCATATCCACTCAATCACAAGACACTCTTTGATTCAACACCCGCAATGATATTGAGTCGAGCATTTGAGCTATGATCTGTGCGGAGATGGAGAATTCGGACGAAAAGAGGAGTGCGGGCAAGAGGGCGCGAGTCTGTGGAGCGAATATCCGATTCTTGGGTCGATGGATAACTGGGTGAAGGGACAAAAAAAGGGGCTAGGCTTTCGCCTAACCCCTTGAAATTTCTTGGTAGCGGGGGGTGGATTTGAACCACCGTCCTTCGGGTTATGAGCCCGACGAGCTACCGAACTGCTCTACCCCGCAACGCGTTAACAAATAAATTTGTATTCCTGTTGGCCATTTTTGTCAAGAATAGTGATGAACTTTTTTCGCAATCGATTCCCACGGATTTCTGACAGGCTGTTAGAAGCCGAGGTCCTGGTTGATGAGGATAACCTTGACCCGTTCCGGGGGATTGGATTTTTCCGTGATAGACCAGGTGTTGCAGATCCGTTCCGGTGCGCTGCAGTCCTCGCACTGCATGCTCTTGGCGCAGGGGGTCTTCTTGTCCAGGCGGACCGTATTGACCGGTGCGGAGTAGTCCTTGATCCGGGAATGGGCCTCGGTAAGCCCGGGAACGACCTTGTTGCGACCAATGAGGAGCACCACGTATCTTGGGCCGAAGGTCAGGGCGGCGACGCGGTTGCCCATTCCGTCCAGGTTGATCAGGTGGCCCTCCTGGGTCACCGCATTGGTGCCGGTGAGGTAGAGATCCACCAGAAGGCTCCTGCGGCGCCGCTCAATCATCTCCTCGCGGGATATGCCGGTATCGTAGGTGTCGATGGCGTCGACATCGGAACGGTTGAGGAGCTCCTCATACAGGCCGGAGGCGACGACAGTCTTGGATCCGCCGAAAGAGACGGACGAAGGCGCTACTTCGGAATAAATAGTGTTCCAGAAGATGGATCTTGCCTCATCCAGATCATTTGCCGTCCATGCGGCGAAGTTGTTCGCCTCCAGTGTCTCCTTGAGCTGTTCCAGCTTGGTCTGCCAATAGAGGGTGACGGGGTCGGAGCTCATAGCGGGTCTCCTTGTTTCTTGCGCTGACAAAAGGCGACAAGTCTACGTAAAATAGAGAATTATATCAAGAGGATATAATTCCTTGACGGCAGTTTTCAATCAGAGTAATAACAATATTTTATGCTGTTGAAGACGCCGGTGCGGAGCTCTGTTCCGGAAAATGGCTAAGCTCCCCGTTGTCCGGGAAGCCGAGCGCAATACCGGCGAGCGAGAGGGCACAGATGGCTTGGCGTGCCTGTTGTGCAATAAATGGGAATGTAAATTGAGATCCCGCCTTTTTCAAGCCTCATCGAGCGGGATGGAAGAAGCAGGAGGAAGTTGCGATGAAGCGAACCTATCAGCCCAGTAAGGTGAGTCGCAGACGAACCCACGGATTTCTGGTGCGATCCCGGACCAAGAGTGGCCGCAATGTGTTGAAGCGGAGGCGATCCAAGGGTCGCAAGCGCCTGACCGTGAAATAAAGGCGTTCAGGCCGTGTTGCGGTTGCCGGGGTGTCTGATCCTCCGGCAACCTATCGAAAATGGTACGAGCCTGTGATTCCGGGGTGCTATTCAGAGCCGCTCAAGCAGCATAGTGGAGCGATTGTCCGTGCCTCGTCCCCGTCAAAGCCCCGTCGAGCGCCTGCGAAAACGGGAGCAGTTTCTCACCTGCTACCGCCGGGGCACGCGCTATACGAGCCCGAATTTCATCTTCTACATACGGCCCCGCGCACAGGACGGCACTGGAGTCTGCCTGGGCACGACGGTGACGAAGAAGGTGGGCAAGGCTGTGCTGCGGACACGTCTGAAGCGATTGATCAAAGAGGTCTTTCGCCTGAACAAGGACCAATTGCAGCAGGATGACGTGGATATCGTGGTCGTGGCCAAGAAGAACATCAACGGGAAGTCCATGAATTATCAACTCGCGGAAAGGGAATTGATGCGCACGGTTTCCAGGGCTCTCCGTGAGCTGCGTAAATAATCCCCCAACGACAAGCGGCAATGCGTAAAGTGGCGATTTTTTGCATACGGCTTTATCAATGGAGCATATCTCCACTTATCCCGCCTCATTGCCGTTTTTATCCCAGCTGTTCCGAATATGCGGTCGTGGCCCTCCAACGACACGGCATCAGGACGGGGATTTTTTTGTCCATTCGCCGCATTCTCCGCTGTCACCCTTTTCGCTCCGGTGGTGTGGATACGGTGCCGACTATTGAAGAACACGACCAGGCTGCTCGGCAAAAGCAAATGCAGCGCAAGCAGAAGAGAGAAAGCAGGAAATGACCGAAAATTGGCGCATCCTTTTAGCACTTGCCCTGACCATACTCGTTCTGATCGGATGGAACATATTTTTCCCCGGGCAACAGGGATTGATGGGAACCGGCAATCAGACGCGGCGGACAGCTGAGGAGACACAGACGCAGTCCCCTTCCCAGCAGGACAGGCAAAGGCAACAGGCAGAGAGCACCGGGGCGGCTGAGCAGAGTAAGGCCGGACCCGCAGAGGGTGAACTGGCCCAGGAAGAGTCCGAGTTCAGCGGCGGCAGGACAGTTAATGTGGACACTCCCCTGTACAGCGCCGCAATCAATGAAAAGGGCGGTGTGCTGGAACACTTTCGCCTGAAGAAGTACATGACATCCATCAAAAAGGATGCGAAACCCGTGGACCTGATCGGTGAACAAGCGAGCACGAAGGGTCCCATGGGCCTGCTGTGGAACCGCGAGTCCACCTGGGAAACCGCGGACTGGGAGATCCGCGGCAGCGATCTGAATCTTTCCGGCGATCAGGAGGGCAGCCTGACCCTGGTTGGGGAACTGGGCAATGTCACCCTGAAGAGGACGCTCATTTTCCGGGCGGGTACCTATCGCGTTCAGGAGAAACTGGAAATCCTGAACCGCTCCCAGGGCTCGATCAGCGGCTCCCTGGCTTTTACTCTGGCCAGTCCGCCCCTTGTGGATGATCCGAGCCGATACAATTACAACCAGTTTCTCACCTTCGCGGACGGCTCACTGACCTCCTGGGACGACAAGGAGACCCTCGGTCGCGGCGTGCAGACGGAGAAAAGCGTGGAATGGAGCGGCGTGGGCAGCAGTTATTTCCTGCTGGCCATGGTGCCCGAGAACACCTCCATGTACGCCAAGGGCAAATACGAGGACGACGTCTATCGGGCGGCCATGGAGAGCCGCATTACTCTGGACCGTGGGGGGGAGCGGGACATCTCGCTCAACTACTACCTCGGGCCCCAGGAAGAGGAGCAGCTGCAGGCCGTACCCGGCAACCTGGAGAAGGCGGTCAACTATGGATGGTTCAATGTGATCGCCAAGCCCCTGGTTAAAGTGCTGGAGTTCTTCAATACCTTTACCGGAAACTACGGTCTGGCCATTATCCTGCTCACTCTGGTGATCAAGATCGTCTTCTGGCCGCTTTCGCACAAGAGCTACAAATCCATGGAGAAGATGAAGAAGATCCAGCCCATGATGAAGGAGCTCAAGGAGAAGTACAAGGACGATCGCCAGAAGATGAACCAGGAGCTCATGCAGCTGTACAAGACCTACAAGGTGAACCCTGCGGGCGGCTGTCTGCCCATGCTGCTGCAGATCCCGGTCTTCATCGGTTTGTTCGAGGGGCTTATGGGCTCTGTCTCCCTGCGGCACGCGCCGTTCATAACCCATTTCCCCTTCACGGATTTTGTGTGGCTCGCGGATCTCGCCTCCAAGGATCCGCTGTACATTACCCCTGTCCTGATGGGCCTCAGCATGTTCCTGCAGCAGAAGCTGTCACCCACGGCGAGCGATCCGACACAGGCCAAGGTTATGATGTTCATGCCGATATTCCTGACCTTTATTTTCCTCAACTTTCCCGCCGGGCTTGTGGTATACTTCATTACCAACAACCTGCTTTCCATAGCCCAACAGGCCTGGATGATGCGCAAGGCGTGAATTATGGCGGGAATTCTGGAGAATCCTATTCATAAAGTTCAGGTATTTCGGCAAGATGTGTGAGGAGTTATTATGAGTTCTGCCCAACGATTTGAAGGCAAAAGTTACGATGCCGCACTGGAAAAGGCGTGCTCCTATTACGGCAAGAGCCAGGAGGATCTGGATATTTCGGTGATCGATTACGGATCGAGCGGAATATTCGGCCTGGGTGGACGCGACTGTGTGATCGAGGCGACACCGCGTCAGAGCCAGAATCAGGAGCTTGAGGAGCTGATCCGCTCCACCCTGCACAATATCGTCTCCTATTTGGTGGAACCCTCGGAAATTACAGTGGAGATCAATGAGAATCGCGCAGTGGTCGGCATTCAGGCTGATGACAACCACGGTCTGCTCATAGGGCGCGAGGGGCAGACCATTTCCTCTCTGGAATATATCGTGAACCGGATCGTGGCCAAGCAATGGCCGGAAAAGGTCTCCATCCAGCTGGATACCGGCGGATACAAGAACCAGCAGGAGGAACAGGTCAAAAAGATCGCCCGCGATCTGGCCGAGAAGGCCAAGTCCTCGAACAAGGCGCTGAGCACCAAGCCCCTGAGCTCCTATCACCGCAGGCTTGTCCACGTGACCCTTCAGGAGGACAAGGAAGTGGTCACCCAGAGCAAGGGTGAAGGCCCCAAGAAGCGGGTGAGCATCAAGCCCAAGAACGGGAGCGGCGCCAGGAAGGAGGAGAGCGGATAGAGCACGTGGCCGCCATGAACACGACAGACACGATCGCCGCGGTCGCCACGCCCGTGGGGCAGGGCGGTATCGGCATCATCCGCGTCAGCGGCCCCTTGAGCCTGTCCGTGGGCCGGGAGGTATTTCGCTCCGCGAAGCGGGATTTCGCTGGGCTTCGACCCTATGCCCTCCACCACGGCTGGATCCTCGACGACGAGGGGCACGATATGGACGAGGTGCTGGTGAGCTTCATGCCCGGCCCTGGTTCCTATACCGGGGAGGACGTGCTGGAGATCAACTGCCACGGAGGCCCGGCCGTGGTGCAATATACCCTGGAGATCGTCCTGCGGCGGGGCGTCCGTATGGCTGAGCCCGGAGAGTTCACTCTCCGGGCTTTTCTCAATGGCCGGATGGATCTGACCCAGGCCGAATCCGTTGCGGAGATGGTCGGCGCACCCACCCAGTACGGCCTGAAAATGGCCGCTTCCAAGCTGTCCGGACGTTTCCGGCGCGAGGTGGAGGCGCTCAAGGACGGCCTGGAGGGGCTCAGGGCGGAATTCGCTGCGGATATGGATTTTTCCGAGGAGGAAGAGATCGAGGGCCTTGCGGAGGTGCAGGGCGCCCTGGAGCAGGTCCGTCGCGTGGAGGCCAGCGTGAGCGAGCTCCTGGACAATTTCCGCAGACATCACAGCCTCCGCGAGGGAATGCCCGTGGTGCTCGCCGGACGGGTCAACGCGGGCAAGTCCAGCCTGTTGAACACGATCCTGGGACGCGCCAGGGCCATCGTGACCTCTCAGCCCGGAACCACCCGGGACTATCTGGAGGAAGTGGTCAATCTGCAGGGCGTTCCGGTGCGCTTGACCGACACCGCCGGGCTCAGGAATGCCCTGGACGCCGTGGAGCAGGCTGGCCTGGATCAGGGCAGGGAGCTTATTTCCGAAGCTGCGCTGGTCTGCGTGGTATTCGATCAGTGTCAGCCCCTGGACCAAGAGACCCGGGACCTGATCCTGGAGCTTTCAAGCGGAAGGGTCCTGGCGGTGGGGAACAAGGCGGATCTGTGCCCGGAGAGCCCGAAAGCGCGGGAGTGGCTGGAAAGGCACGGCGTGGAGCATCTCTCCGTCTCAGCCACGGACGGGCAGGGGCTGGACCGTTTGCTGCAGCGCGTGCGTGAGCGCCTGGTGGGCGGGGGCAGCGAGCCTGCGGAGGACGAGTTGGTCCCCAATATCCGGCAGCGGGACAAGCTGGCAAAGGCGCAGGAGGAGCTCACGGCGTTCCGGCAGGGCCTGGAGCAGGGCGTTCCCCCGGATGTGCTCACCACCCACCTCGAGGCTTCCTGCGGCCATCTGGCGGAAGTGACCGGGGAGATCAGCACGGAGGACGTGCTGGACCGGGTCTTCTCTTCCTTCTGCATCGGCAAGTGATTTGGGGTTGGACGAATACGCGCCCATCTCCTTCGTTGC
>CAYNCR010000080.1:0-10655 GCA_964395575.1 uncultured Desulfohalobiaceae bacterium | reverse complement strand
ACCAGGAAGGTGCTATCCATGGCAGCCCTCCCGGAGGATGCGGTTGAATTCCTCTTCGCTCACCGCGACGAAGCAGAGGCTGTCCCCTGGCCGGTAGTAGGGTACCGGGTCTTCGGCTGTGGGATCGAAAAGGGTGAGCGGAGTGCGGCCGATGAGCCGCCATCCCCCCGGGCTGGCCAGGGGATAGATTCCGGTCTGGGAGCCGGCAATGCCCACGGAGCCCGCGGGCACGTGGGAGCGGGGCGTGTCCAGCCGCGGCGTGGCGATGCGCTCGTCCAGGCCGCCGAGATAGGGGAAGCCCGGAGCGAAGCCGAGCATGTACACGGGATAGGTGCCCGAGGAATGGATGCGGACGACCTCCTCCGGAGATAAGTCGTTGTGCTGCGCCACACTCGCGAGGTCAGGGCCGTAGTCGCCTCCATAGCAGACCGGAATTTCCACGCTGCGTCCGGAAGCTCCTGGCTCTTCATCGCCGGAGTCCTCGATCTCCTGGAACAGTTCCTCGATTTGGGCCTTGAGCCGGCCCAGATCCAGGGTTGCGGGCTCGAAGAGGATCAGGAAGGAGCAATACGCCGGCACGATCTCCGTGACTCCGGGAAGGGCCTCCCGCTCCAGCAGCAGGGCGAGCCTCCTGGTCCGCGTGTTCAGGGTCCAGTCGATCCGGTCACCCAGCTCCACCAGCAGGCCCCCGTCTCCGGAGACCCGGTAGCGGAGCATGTCTGTGGCTTGCGAATCGAGGCGCACTGTCAGCTCCTGTCTGGCCGACTCCGATGCCGGGTCGGCGGCTAAGTGGTCAGTTGGGCCATGGGCCTGAGCTCAAGGCCGTCGCTGTTCAGCTTTTGGCCGATCCCGCGCACCAGCTCCACTGCGGTGGGGGTGTCGCCGTGCACGCACACCGTCTGGGCCTCGAACCGGACGGTTTCGCCTGTGGCAGCGCGGACCGCGCCCTCGCTGGCCAGGGAATGGGTCCTCTCGGCCACCTCGTCCGGATCTTCCACAACCGCGCCCGTGCTGCCGCGGGGCACAAGGGTGCCGTCCGCATTGTAGGCCCGGTCCGGGAAGGCCTCTCTGGCCACGAGGAGCCCCATTTCGCGGTATACGGAGCTCGCGTTCTCCCCCTTGGGGCCGGCCAGGGTGACCAGGACGAGGCCGGGGTCCACCTGGAGCGCGGCACGGGCCACCGCGCGGGTGAGATCCTCGTCCTGCAGGACGGCGTGATACAGGGCGCCGTGGGGCTTAACGTGCTGCAGGGGAGTTCCGTGCTTGCGGCAAAAGGCCTGCAGGGCCCCCACCTGGTAGACGATATAGTTGGTCAGCTCCTCTGGAGAGCACTCCAGCTTGCGCCTGCCAAAGCCCAGGAGGTCGGGATAGCCGGGATGGGCGCCCACTGCCACGCCGTGCCGGGCAGCCAGGGCCACGGTGCGGTCCATGACCGACGGATCGCCCGCGTGCCAGCCGCAGGCCACGTTCGCGGAGGTGATGTGCGGCATGACCTCGCTGTCGCGCCCCATGGCATAGGGGCCGAAGCTCTCGCCCATGTCGCAGTTGACGTCGATACCCCGCATGATTCCTCCTTGTCCCTTGCGCACCGCAAGGTGCCGCTCAATGGTTAGAGCTCCTTGACCACATTCTCCAGGGTCTTCTTGCGGGGCCCCTCCATGGGTTTTTTGGGATAGCCAAGGGGGACGACCGCCATGAACTCCCCGTGTGATTCCTGCAGAAAGTCCAGGATCTCTTCCTTGAGCACGAGCAGGATGCCCAGCCAGACGCTGCCCAGGCCCAGGGATGTTGCCGCGAGGAGCAGGTTCTCCACCGCCGCGGCGGAACTCTGGATCTCCAGGGTGCGGAAGAAGTCCAGGGCCTCGCTGCTGTCCACCCGGAAGAGCTCGTCTCCGTTTTCGATGATCTGGCCGGTGCTCATGACCGCGACCACCACCGGCGCGCTGGCCATGGTTCGCGCGGCCATGCGCAGGATGGTGGACACCGGCTTGTGGAAATCCGCGGACCTGCTGCTCACCAGGGAGGTCAGCTCGGACTTTTTGTCCCCGCGAATGACGATAAAGCGCCAGGACTGCTGATTGTGGGCCGAAGGGGCCCTGTTGGCCGCGTCGAGAACCCGGTAGAGCACGTCGTCGCTCACGGGCTCGTCGTTGAACTGGCGGACGCTATGCCGCTGGCGTATGGTCTCGAGAGCGGAGTTGTCGGCTTGCGTGTTCATATATGTTTTCCTCCCGAGTTTGTGCTCGGAAATCCGCTTCTGCAAAAGCGCCTGCCGCTATCCATGCCTTTGGCTTGGCCGCGCCTTTAGTTCTCCCGAGTCTTGCTGAAAGTGATGCTGGGCCAGTCCTCGAGGGTCTTTTCCAGCCACCAATTGGAGGAGAAATACACTGCGGGGCAGCCCTGGGCGTCCTCGAGAAGCTGGCGCTGGTGCCGTTCCCGGAACTGATGCATGATCTTGCTGTCCTCGCAGTCGATCCAGCGCAGGGCGAAGATGTTTATCGGCTCATACGTGGCCTCCACCCTGTACTCCGTGCGGAGCCTGTCCGCGGTCACGTCGAATTGCAGCGCCCCGGCGGCGCCGAGGATGTATTCGTTGCCCATGACGGGGCGAAAGAGCTGGATCGCGCCTTCCTCGGTGAGCTGGTACAGGCCCTTCTCCAGCTGTTTGGCCCGGAAGGGGTCCTTGAGGATCACACGGCGGAAGAGCTCCGGGGCGAAGCTGGGCACGCCCCTGATCTTGAGCGGCTCCTTGTGGGTCAGGGTGTCCCCGATCCTGAGGGTGCCGTGGTTGGGCACGCCGATGATGTCCCCGGGCCAGGCTTCCTCGGCCCCTGCTCGGTCCCGCGCCATGAAAATGATGGCGTTGGCCAGGTTCATGTTCTTGCCGATGCGGTGGTGCCGCACCCGCATTCCCTTGTGCATTCTGCCGGAGCAGACGCGCATGAAGGCGATGCGGTCCCTGTGGGCCGGGTCCATGTTGGCCTGGATCTTGAAAACCACTCCGGAGAACTCTTCCTCGTCCGGTGCAATCTCCCGCGTTTCCGCTTCACGAGGGAGCGGGGAAGGGGCGAGGCGGACGAAGGTGTCCAGCAGCTCCTGGACCCCGAAGTTGTTCACCGCGCTGCCGAAGAAGACCGGGGTCTGTTTCCCCGCGAGATAGGCCTGGGTATCGAAGGGGTAACCCGCCCCGTCGAGGAGCTCCACGCTCTGCCTGAGCTCGTTCGCGTTCGCGGAGCCCACAAGCTCGTCCAGGAGGGGATCCGAGAGGTCCTTGACCACCTGGGTGGGTTTGGGCCTGGCTCCCTTGTCCGAGGGCTGGAAGAAGCGGACCTCGCCGTTGTGCAGGTCGTACACGCCCTGGAAATCTTTGCCCATCCCGATGGGCCAGGTCATGGGCACGGCCTGGATGCCCAGAACATTCTCGATCTCGTCCAGAAGCTCCAGGGGCTCACGGCACTCCCGGTCCAGCTTGTTGATGAAAGTCATGATGGGAATGGAGCGCATGCGGCAGACCTGCATGAGCTTTTCCGTCTGGCTCTCCACTCCCTTGGCGCCGTCCAGGACCATCAGCGCGGAGTCCACTGCTGTCAGAACCCGGTAGGTGTCCTCGGAGAAATCCTTGTGGCCGGGTGTGTCCAGGAGATTGACGTCATACCCCTGATAGGGGAACTGCATGACCGAGGAGGTCACGGAGATGCCGCGCTCCTGCTCCACGCCAAGCCAGTCCGATCTGGCATGGCGGTCGGCCTTCTTGGCCCGGATGGCTCCGGCCTGCTGCACGACCCCGCCGAAAAGGAGAAATTTTTCCGTGAGGGTGGTTTTGCCCGCGTCTGGATGGCTGATGATGCCGAAGGTTCGTCTTTTGGCGATTTCGGATTGGATTTGTTCCCGCGAAACGCTTTCCTCCATAAAGGACCTGTATTCTCTCAATAATTTGGCGGAAGACTGGAAAAAGTTTGGGTCCCGGAGCCTTATGGCGAAGGAATGAGCCGTGACCGCTGGCCTGTCCGCTCCCGGCTGAGGGGCCGGGATGTTCACTACGGATTGAATGCAAAGGAGAGAAAATTATCTCAGGTGCGCTTTGTTGGCAAGGGTGGCGCTGTTGCCGCCCATCGCGAGGATATCGTTCAAAAGCCCCCGAATACGCGCGAGTATATTCGGCACAGGATGAATGCCTGAAAAAAGCGTGTCCGGGCGTTTGTCAATGATCCGTGTCATTGGCTTCACGCATGGCTCTGCATGGGCTACAATTTTGTGCGATGTCGGAAGCTTCTGAATCGAGCCCGGCAGCTCGAGGAAAGGGCGATGGGCGATGAAGTGAAAAGCCGGGATCGTATTCGACCGGCAACAGACAAGGAGGTGGAGTATGGAAAAGGATCGCATTTCCCAGCACGAATCCGTGCAGCGTGTACACGACCGCATCCAGCAGGACGGGATGCCCAATATCTGGGACCGATTCGAGGCCCAGGGCTTCGGGGGAGATCCGGACAAGCGCTGTCCCTTCTGCATGGGCGGCGTCCGGTGCGATCTGTGCTCCAACGGGCCCTGTCGCGCGGATGCGGAAAAGGACAAGCGCGGAGTCTGCGGAATCAAGGCGGACGGCATGGCCATGCGCATGATGGCCCTGCGCAACGTGATGGGGGTCTCCACCTACCACTACCATACGGATCAAACGATCAAAACCCTGCGGGCCACCGCCAGGGGCGAGACCCCGTATCAAATCCAGGAGCCGGACAAGCTCAAGGATTTCGCCGGACGGCTCGGGCTGGACACAAACATGGACCATGCGCAGCTGGCCCTGGATCTGGCCGATTTCGTGGAGGCGGACTTCAACCGCAAGGCGGACGAGCCGAGCCGGGTCGTGGATCTGCTCGCCCCCCAGGAGCGCAAGGACACCTGGAGAAACCTGGATATCTTTCCCGGCGGGGTGCACGGAGAGATGCAGCGAATGACCGCCTCCTGCCTCACCAATGTGGACGGGTATTATCTCAGCCTGGCCCTGAAGGCGATGCGCCTGGGAGTGGCCATGGCCTACCAGTCCCAGATCGTGAACGAGTTCTGCCAGGACGTGCTCTTCGGTATCCCCAGGCCGCACACAGCGCGCGTGGATCTGGGCGTGCTGGATCCGGATTACGTCAACGCCCTGGTCAACGGGCACGAGCCCTCTCTGGGCTTTGCCATGGCGCAACTGGCCCGCAGCCGGGAGTGGCAGGACAAGGCCAGGGAAGCAGGAGCCAAGGGGCTGCGGGTGATCGCCAACATCGAGACCGGTCAGGAGATGATCCAGCGCTGGGAGATGGACGACGTTTTCTACGGATTCACCGGGAACTGGATCAGCCAGGAGGCGGTGCTGGCCTCGGGCTGCGTTGACCTCTTCGCCTGCGATATGAACTGCTCCATGCCCATTGATCCGGAGTACGCCAAGGCCTATCAGTTTGATCTGCTCCCGGTGAGCGATCTGGTGAGCTTCGAGGGGATCGAGGACCGGCTCAACTACGATCCGACCAAGGCACAGGAGCAGGCGGGCAAGCTTCTGCAGCGGGCGGTCGACAACTTCCCGCAAAGGCAATCCAAGGTGACCCCGGTCACCGGGCTGCCCATGCGAGAGGCCACTGTGGGCTTTTCCACGGAGAGCATCCTAGAGGCCCTGGGCGGCTCCCTGGATCCGCTCTTGGACGCGATCAAGGACGGCACCATTCGCGGAGTGGCCGGATTCGTCTCCTGCACTACCCTGCGGGACAAGGGGCAGGACGTGCACAGCGTGCAGATGGCCAAGGAGCTTATTAGCCGGGACATCCTGGTCCTGTCCATGGGTTGCGGCAATGCGGCCCTGCAGGTGGGCGGGCTGTGCAGTTTCGAGGCGAAGGAGCTGGCAGGCCCCGGTCTGAAGGCGCTCTGCGAGAAGCTGGGAGTTCCGCCGGTGCTCAGCTACGGCACCTGCACGGATACCGGGCGGATTGCGGACCTGATCGGCGCAGTATCCGGGGCGCTCGGCGGAGTGCCGGTTCCGGATCTGCCCCTGGTGGCCGCCGCTCCGGAGTACATGGAGCAGAAGGCCACCATCGACGCTATCTTCGCCCTGGCCTTCGGCCTGTACACCTACGTCAATCCCGTTCCCAACGTCACCGGAGGCCCGGACTTGGTCAAGCTCCTGACCCAGGACCTGTCCGGAGTCACCGGGGGGCTCCTCAATGTGGAGAAGGACGCGGGCACGGCCGCGGACGAGATGCTCGGCCACATCGAGTCCAAGCGGAGCAAGCTCGGGCTCTAGATTTACCTCGCAATCTCTTTCACCGGCGGCGGGAGGGTCTTTTTCGGCTCCTTCCGCCGCCTGGAAGATGTTGATCCCCATTCCGGACGAGCCGGCTTTCATCTCCCTGCGATGCGCCGAATGGGTCCGGGGTATTTCGCCACCACCTCGTCGGCGGTCAGCAGTAGAAGCGCTTCGGAATCTGCCTGAGCCACAAGCATAAGGTCGAAGGGCTCCTTGTGGATGGCTGGCAGGAATGGCAATTATGTGTATCTCCCTTGTCCCCCTTATCAAACATCGGACACGAGTGAATCGATGGAATCCGAAACATCTTTTTGTTCCTGCATGAGCTTGAGCACGGTCTGAAAACCTTTTGTGTTGCCGAGCATAATACAGCCTATAATCTTGTTTTCCTGGAGCACTATTTTGCGATAGAGATCGGTGGTGGAGTGAATCCTGGACTCATACTCTCCATCGACATCGATCTCTCCGGCTGATGCCAGATTGATGCCGACAACCTTGAGAATGTTGGACATGACAGTACCATTATAGGTTTCTTGCTTTCCAGCCATATTTCTGCCGGCAATGCGTCCTTGTTCCTCGGCTGCCGGCCATATGCCATAAACACGGCCTTGATATTCAGTCACATCCCCGGCTGCATAAACATCCTGCCTGCTGGTCTGCAGAAACTCATCGACCTTGATGCCCTTGTTCCGCTCCAAATCCATCTGCCCGGCCAGATCCAGATTGGGCCTGACTCCAGCTGAAACCAGGACCAGGTCAGCGGGCAGGCTTTGACCATTGTCGAGAGTAACCCCTTCTGCAAAATCCTTTCCTGTAATGCCTGTTGTCTTGGTTCCCAATCGAAAGGAAAATCCCATTTCCTCCAGCATGGCCTGGAGCCTGGATGCTGCTTCCACATCCAGTTGCATGGGCAGCAAGCGGGGGAGAACCTCGATCACTGTTATCTCTTTGCCCAGCTTGCGCAAGCCGTTCCCGGCTTCCAACCCCAGAACACCGCCTCCGATCAAAACAATCCGGCTGGTTGTTTCGGCCCATTTGCGGATATCCCGAGCATCCTGCATGGAACGCAGGGCAAAGACACCCGGCAGTTCAGATCCTGGTATGGGAGGAATAAAGGAATGGCCGCCATTGGCCAGAAGCAGCTTGTCATAGTGTATCTCCTCGCCAGTCTGCGTCAAAAGGGTCTTTGTATATGCATCAATCTTACTTACAGTAGTCTGCAGGTAGAGATCCATGGAATGTTCTCGGAACCATTCCAGATTCTTGGCGACGATTTTTTGCTCCTGGACTTCATCCGCGATAATCTCGGGAAGTCTGATCCGGTAATAAAAGGGTACATCTTCGTTAGAGACTATAGTGATAGATCCTGTTTCATCCAGTTTTCGGATCTCTTCTGCTGCCGTGGTCCCTGCAACACCATTGCCTACAATTACATATCTGGTCATAGAGGCTCCTTTGTTTGCATGTATCAAGTTTAAACTGTATTTTCGTCGAAAAAATATATGCCTTGAGTTAAATGTTTTCCGCTTCCTGATCAGAGATAGAAAATATAAGGATTTTTCAACGGGGTGCTAAGCGCCGGCTGTAATTCAATCCCGAATTTCAAAGCTTGCCGCGATAAAAACCCAGCTTTTGCATGTTGGGTCTGAACAGGCTTTCCATCTGCCGGCGCTCATTCTCTGTCATGGCAGGTTCCCGAAGTGCCTGGGACAATGTTTTTACCTCCTGCGGGCCGGAGCAGCCTCCAATGATCAGGTCCACATTCGAACCTAGGGCATATTTCAGAAGCTTTTCCGCAGTCACTCCACTTCGGGGCTGAATATAATACCCAGCTCCCAGGCATTTCATGCCGATAACCGCCATATCTCTGGCCCTGGCCCGCTCGGCCACTGTGTCCAGGAAGCCGCCCAGCAGGGTTTCCACCGGATTGCAGGGCAAAAGCACCGAGTCCAGAGGCCAGTTCTGCACACACAACTCCAGGACCCTGGGGTCATGATGCCCCGTGACCCCGATATGCCGGACCAGGCCCTCCTCTTGGGCCCTGACGAAGGCCTGAAGGGCTCCATCGGCTGCTTCCAGTCTGTGCACTTCTTCCATGCTTCGCAGATCATGGATCTGCCACAGATCCAGGCTCTCGCTTCCCAGGGTTTGCAGGCTTTGCTCCAGATCGAGCATGGCCCGATCATAAGAGCGTTCTGCCGATTTGCTGGTCTGGAATATTCCTGCTCTGGCTTCAGGATTTTCCTTCCAGACGGAGCCCAGATAGTTCTGGCTTCCGGAATAGGCTGGAGCAGTATCGAAATACGTTATTCCCTGATTGAGGGCGGAGAGAATGACTTCCCGGGCCTCGGCCTCACGGCCGAAAGTCCTGAGCACGCCCTCTCCGCCCAGACCTACCCTGGTTACCTTGTGGTTTTGGGTGGAAAAGGCCACCTCGGGTAGCATAGACATGATATCCTCTGGGAGCGTCTGGATTCCAATTGCCCGTCCTGGGCGTGTTTCTTGCCATGAGCCGTTAAGGCATTGGCACTCTCCACATATCAGTATCTTAACACAAAATAAGAGCGCGCTCCATGGAGAACAGGATACAAGCGCAGTGCCCTGTGGCAGGCACTGGATTGGGTTACCAACCTGTTGAAAAAGTTCTCTTCAGGCAGGCCGTTGAAAAATTTCAAGGTCGTCGTTTACCCAGTGAAACCTTCTTTTGTTTCACTGGGGCGTAGTTAGCCTCCATGAGAGCTTGAATCCCGCACCTATTTGTGAAGCTAAGTCAATCAGACGCTCGTTTGACAACTCAAATAAGTGCGGGGCAACGCCGCAATTGGAAGATTTTCAACGGCCTGCTGGGGACCGTTCGAGGATGGACAAGAAAGGGTGGCTGTTGCTATTTTGCTTTGCTTGGTCGCCTCCGTCTGTTTCGGTTTCAAGTTCGGGAGTGGGGCAGAGGGGCCGATTTTGTTCTGAGCAGGCTTTGCGCAACTCGAAAAAAGGAAGGAAGAACATGCGAACGCGAATTCTGGCTCTGCTTGTGGTCTGTGCATTTTTGAGCGCGATTCTCCTGGGCTGTGCCGGAGCCAATAGACAACAGAAAGGCACGGGAATCGGCGCGGCGACCGGAGCCGGGATTGGCGCCATTCTGGGTCAGGCCATCGGCAGGGACACCAAGGGCACGCTCATCGGAGCCGGCGCCGGGGCCATTGTCGGTGCTATAGCCGGGAATCAGGTGGGCAGGTACATGGATCAGCAGGAGCGCGAGATGCGCCAGGCCTTGGACCAGCAGGAGCAGGCCAGCATCCGGAGGGAGAGGGAGATCCTCCAGGCCACGTTCGACGAGGATCTTTTCTTCGATTTTGATTCCTCCAGGCTGAAGGCGGGGGGCCTGAGGGAGCTGGATCGCGTCGCGGACGTGCTCACCAAATACCGCAAGACCACCATTCTGGTGGAAGGGCATACGGACAAGAGCGGTCCGGAGGAATACAACCAGAAGCTTTCCGAGCGCCGGGCAGAGGCGGTGCAGAACGCCCTGGTCCAGAGGGGGGTGATTGAGGAGCGCATCAAGGCTGTGGGCTACGGCGAAACACAGCCCGTATCCTCCGCTCCGGCCCAGAACAGGCGGGTGGAGCTTTATATCAAGCCTATCACCAAAGGATAGGCCGGGGGGAGAAGGCCCGTCCACTCCTTTGCTGCGTTTTTTACGAGCACAGCCTTCATCGGCTGCTTACGGGAAAAAGGAGTGCATTGCCGTACATGCGGCAGCGGAATGGGCGGTGGCTCATTCCGTCTCTTTGCGGGAATGTACAGCCAGAAAGGGCCTGTGAGTCGTTTCCCGGACAATCCGCTTGGAGAGCGTTTCCTGGAATTGTCGTGTCTTATCCGGCGGCCACTGCGGATCCACCCACAGACTGCGAGTCAGTCCGATGAGATCCGCTTTTCTCAGTCCCGTGCTCCACAACAACCATGGTCACGCCGTTTCGGACCATAAGAGGATATGCTCCAGCAGAAACGGGGGCACCTCGCTTTCTCCTTGGCCGGCATATCCAAAGTACAGGAGGCCATGTTATTCTTCTCCAGAATCTTTACACTGGATTGAGCACATCTCTCGATAACAGAAACCCGGGGTAGGCCTTGTTACCTGCCCCGGATGAAAACTTTTGTTTGGTATTCATTTCGAGCTGGAAGGGGACTACTGTCGAGACATAGCCGTTAAATCAGTCACTCCGAATCAATCTCTTGCAAAACCAGAATGAACTTCTCCACTAATTCCGGATCGAACTGGGTCCCTGCGCAGCGACGTAATTCCGCGATCGCCTCCTCCCTGGACATAGTCTTACGGTAGGGCCGCTCGCTGGTCATGGCATCATAAGCGTCCACAATGGCCAGG
>CAYNCR010000079.1:0-10697 GCA_964395575.1 uncultured Desulfohalobiaceae bacterium | reverse complement strand
TTCGACGAATCCGAGGAAAAGGCCTACGTTATCGACTCCCAAGCTGCCTCCCAGGACAAGATTCAGGAAGCCATCGATTCCTGCCCCACGGAATGCATTTATTGGGAAGGATAATGAACGAGCGGCGGGGAGGCCTTTCAGGCCCTCCCTGCCGCGTTTTTCTTTGGCGTGATCTTTAATCGCGGGAGGTCCTGCTATGGCAGAGGACAAGGCTGTATGCGCCCATTGCGGGCATTCGGCGGAAGGAAAGTTCGAGGGCGATATCTGCCCTCAGTGCGGATTGACCTATTGGCGCTGCTCCAACTGCCGCTATCTGATCTCAGCGGCAACCCCGCCGGAGGAGTGCCCCAATTGCCGCCATAAATGCGAATTTCTCAATGTCACCTGTTACACACCGGACTGTGGAGGTCCTGGCAACGTGGACCCCAGGCTTTAATCGGCGCTGGCGACTTCGTCGCACATCCCAGTGAAACCAGCTACGCTGAGACTACGTCTGTTTCACGGGACAGGCGGGCGGCCTTCGGCCGCACGCGGTGAAGAGTTTTGAACCGCCCGCTCCCTTCGGTCGCTCGACGTGCGGGACATCCCCGCGGCGGACCGTTGCCGCGGGGATAACGCAGGCAAGCTCCGCTTGCCGAAGGCATGCCGAGGCGCTAGCCGAGGCTGGGCCTTGTGCCCTGCAACGGTCTGCAGGGCACAAATCACGTCCCTCTGGGTCCCCCATGTCGAGTGAGCGAGAGCGAACGGGCGGTTAATCCTCTGAATATTTACGCAGGCTTAAACCGGATGAACGAAAAAGGCCTTTCACCCCGCGGGTGAAAGGCCTTTTTGTTTCAGGTGTGGGGGGACGGCGACCGGATTACTTGGCCTCGGGCCCGAAGATTTCCTTCGGCTTGGTTGTGTTGCCGGTGTCGCCGGGGAAGTCCTCGTAGCGATGGGCCTTTTCCCCGGTTTCCAGAAGCTTGTTCGCCTTGGTCATGAACTTGTTGTAGTTGTGTTTCAGTTTATAGAAGCCGTGCCACCAGGTGTAGTCCGGCCCCATCATGGCGGCGCCCATGCGGGCGCGACGACCCTCGTGGTGCCACAGCTCGTAGAAGAGGACTTCCAGGCGCTCGTCGAAGAATTTGCTGTCGTCAAGCAGATCCTTCTCGTACAGGGTATCCAACTTGGCCTTGGCCGGCTTGAAGTATTCCTCGTTGTACAGCTCCACCGCCTTGTCCAGCTCGCGGTAGTGGTTATCCGTCCACCGCTCGCTGTGGCACTGCATGCAGACCTTCTTCATCTTTTCCCGCTCCGTGCGCCAGTTGGTGTCTGCGGGGAAGGGGGAGAACTCCGAGGGCCTGACGGTGAGCGGGGCCTGGGTCTCCCAGGAGAGCCGCTCGGTTACGTCGTGGGTGGTTTTGACCCCGCCGGATCCGGACATGTGGCACGAGGCGCAGGTCGGTGCGCGGTAGTCCACCCCTGGGGTCCAGGTGCCGGGGGCGGCGTCCCAGTTGTATTCCTCCTCGTAGGCCTGGGTGATGTACCCGTGCTTGGACTCGTGGTAGATCTCCTTCTGCGGATGGTCCGGACCCAGGTGGCACTGTCCGCAGGAGTCGGGCTTGCGGGCCTCGGCCACGGAGAAGCGATGCCTGGTGTGACAGGAGGTGCAGCTCCCCTTGCTTCCGTCGGGGTTGATGCGGCCCACGCCCACGTTGGGCCAGGTCCCTTCCTTGAAGTCCCCGTCCTCGGTGACCTGCACCACGCTGCCGTGACACTTGTAGCAGCCGCTGGATCGCTCGAAGTCGGTGTTCATCCCGTCGTTGAGCCAGGGATCGACTTTCCAGATGATCTCCAGGGTGTTGGCGTGCTTGCTCTTGCTGTACTGCTCCGCCTCTGCCGGGTGGCAGCGGGAGCAGTCCTTGGGGCTCACGATTGTGGACACAGGCACGCGGTACTCCTGGCTGCCCCATTTGTCGTTCGCCTTTTCGTACTGTTCGTAGTGATCCTCGCTCACTCCGGGATCATGCTCCTCGGCCAAGTGGCAGTCCAGGCAGGTGATATTGGACTTGGCGTGCTCGCTGTTGGCCCAGTCCGCGAAAAGCCCGGGATTCTCCTCTTTGTGGCACTGGATGCAGGCCTTGGCCTCCTTGGGTATCTTCCGGGTAATCTGGAACTGTTTCTTCTTGAGTTGATTGCCCTGCTCCACACCATCGGAGCCGCTCTGGGCGTAGGCCAGGGATCCCATGGCGATGAGCCCGGCCAGAGCGAAGAAAACGATTTTTCTGATCATAGCCGCCCCCCTTTGTCTCGACCTTGATGTGACTTTGTTGTCCTCATCTATGAAGAAGTGCAAAAGCCTTGAATTTGAGCCTCTATAACCGCAAGGCGGGCTCCGATTCGAGAAGGGACCCGATACGGCCGCTAGTCGTAGCTGTCCTGAACCGCCTTGTCATACTGATATCCGTCCTTGGGGAAATGGACCAGACGATCGTGGCAATCCACGCATTTCTGACGGTTTTCGGGCTCGGAATAGAGCACGCTCCGATGGGCCAGCATGGCGCCCCGCTGATAGGGCATGTTCAGGATGTTGCGGTGGCACTTGCGGCAGCGATCGTTGGTCATGTCCTTGTACGCGACTTGACGGTTCTTTTCGTGGTCGTATTCCGAGGTATCCATGGTGAAGTGGACGATGACGTCCTTGAGGCCGTGATAGGTCTTGGCGTAGAAGAAGTCGAAGGTGTTCTGCGGGGCGGGGAGATGGCAGTCCATACAGTCCGCGACCACGCCCTGGGGATTGTTGGCGTGGGTGGAGGTCTTCCAGGTGTTGTAGGCGTACTCGATTTCGTGGCAGGAGGCGCAGAACTGCGGCGTGGAAGTCCGGACCATGGTGTAGTAGGTCATGCTGAAGAGGGGGAAGGCGATCAGGATGCCAAGAACGATAAAGAGGGCGTATTTGACGAATCTGTGCATAGGGGCTCCTAGAAGATGCCTCCGTTGAGCGGAACCGGGTCTGCCTTATCACTCGATTTCGGGGAAAAGGCTTTCCTTCAATAGAACGGTTTCTGCTATGACGGCGCTTCGGGCTTCGCCCTCTAACCCCCGAGGCGGTACATCAAAAATTAGGAAAGAAGCTTTCCGGTTTTCACCTGTTGGTTGATGCACCAGTTTTCAAGATGTTCGGCTTCCTCGGAAAACTTCCCTGAATTTCCTTCCTTGGCTCGAAAAAAGAATGTATTTTTTGAAAATGATTATTATTTTTAAAAGGCGTCAGGCACGAATGCCTGTTCTTTGTCGCAGAGCTACTCTCCTGAGCCTGTATTTCAAAAATACAAAACATATTATACAAGTATATATTTTTTTATCAAGAAATTTGAGTCCATGTCAATTCGATTGACCAAAAAAAGTGCAATAAGCTTTTCCACTCAGACCTCAATCATCAATTGAGCGGTGCTGTCCTCTGTCGGCTTTTGGGGCCTTGCCTCCAACCCTGTTTGCGGCAGCGGACCAATCAGGAGGGTGACGCAAAATATGTCCCGTTTAATAGGATGAATCGCTTTGCTTTGGGATTTTCACAGAGCTCAAGGCTTATGCCTGAGCTGAGCGACTGTTCGCCCAGCTCAGGCATAAGCCTCGAGGAAACGGGAAGGAGGGAATGCTCGCAGTTTCTTGATCCGGTAAGGCGTGTCCATGGCGAATCGCGGAAATCGGGCGTGAGAGGAGACGAGGATTTCAACCGGCGAGGCGCCGCCGCAGCAGATCCATGGCGCATTCGGCGAAAAAGCTCTGGTTGGCCCGCCTGTCCCCGCTGTCCCACTGGACGCGCCTGGATTCGGTCCCTTCCGGCGTGGCGAGACCGATACAGACCGTGCCCACGGGTTTGTCCGGCATGCCGCCCCCCGGGCCGGCGATCCCCGTGGTGGACAGGGCGTAAGTGGATGCGGCGAGATGGCGCATGCCCTCTGCCATTTCCCCGGCGGTCTCCTCGTGGACGGCCCCGTATTGCAGCAGCGTCGCTTCGCGAACGCCGAGGAGCTCCATCTTGGTGCGGTTGGAGTAGGTCACGGCGGAAAGGGGAAAGTAGTCCGAGCTGCCGGCCACGCCGGTAATCCTCCGGGATAGGAGCCCTCCGGTGCAGCTTTCGGCCAGGGAGAGGGTGGCCTCGTTTTCCCGAAGGAGGCGGCCGAGGACCTCGGGCATGGTCTCGTCCACTGAGGAGACGACATTCTTGTCGAGCTTCTTGTGGACCCATCGATGGGCCCGGTCCAGCTCCTCTTTAGAGGTTTGGGCCCGGTCCGCGGAAAGGCTGAGCTGGATACGGGGGGATAGGAAGCGAAAACCCAGCTCAATGGCGGGGAAGAGTCGCCGGAAATCTTCCAGCCGCTGGGATATCCCGGATTCGGTGAGCCCGAATATGTTCAGCCTGTGGGCCAGGACAGGACGCAGGCGATCCGCGAATTGATTCCGAATGAGCGGCAGGACGGAATCCGTGACCATCTGTTTCATTTCCCTGGGCACTCCGGGCAGGAAGATAAAGAGGCAGCCGTTCAGGCTCAGGCAGAAGCCGGGCGCGGTCCCCAGCGGGTTGGGCAGGACGGTGCTCTTTTCCGGAATCAGGGTCTGTCTCGCCCCAGTTCGCGGAGAAACGGAATCGGGGCGTTCGCGGGCAAAACCGGCCACGGAGCGCTCGGCCTCGTCGTCCGCGATCAGACGCTTTCCGCTGCAGTCCGCAGCAGCGCTGAGGGTGACATCGTCCGGAGTGGAGCCGAGCCCTCCGGTAACCAGGGCCAGATGGGCCCGTGAGGCGATTTCTCGCAGGAGATCCCCGAGCGCGCCGGCTTCGTCCCCCACGGTATGGATACGGCTCGCCCCGGCCCCGATGATGCGGAGCTGCTCCGCAATCCACGGGGAATTGGTGTCCGCGATTTGTCCCTTGATCAACTCATTGCCTGTGGCCGCGATTTCAACCTTCAACATGGACGGGCTTTTCCTTGGGTTTGGTCGAGAAAGCGCTCCAGGATATCCGTCTGGAAGGCGTCGAGATTCCGAAAAACCGCCTCGCAGAGGAAAGCGGGGATATCGCCGAAAAAGGCCTCGGCAACAGCGCCCGCGATGCAGGCTTGGGTGTCGCTGTCCCCTCCCAGGGAGACCGCGTTGCGCAAGGTATCTTCAAAATCCTCGGCCTCGAGGAAGGCGATCAGGGCCTCGGGAACCGAGCCCTGGCAGGTGACGTCGAAGCTGTACCCGGGGCGGATGTCCCGCAGATTCCGGGAGAGATCATAGTCGAAGCGCTCCTCGATCTCCTGCTTGATCGTCTCCTTGCTCATCTCCTGCCTAGCCCGGAACACGGCCAGAGCCACGGCCTGGGCGCCCTTGATCCCTTCGGGATGGTTGTGGGTGACGGCAGCGCTTTGCTCGGCCTCCCGGAGCACGGCCTCCTCGCTATTCAGATACCAGCCAACTGGGGAGACCCGCATGGCCGAGCCGTTACCGAAGCTGTAATAGGGCTCGCTCTCCCCGGAAGCGGCCCAGAGCATGAAGTTCCCCCCGTATCCGGCATCGGGATAGCGCCGGAAGAAGGCCTTGAGATTGTCCGCATAGGAAATGTCATCCATAAGGCTCTGCGCCATAGCCAGGCTCAACACGGAGTCGTCGGTAATCCGGCACTGGGCGGTGACGAGCTCGAAATCCCTGTTCTTGGTGGGCCGCGCCTCGAAGCGGGACCCCACGAGATCTCCGGCGATCGCTCCAAGCATTTCATCGCTCCTTCGGCCATGCGCTGCCCCGGACAGAGCCCAGGGAAGCGGGTTGTGGCCCAATTGAGTGATAACTTCATCTCCCGGAACCAAGCTCCAGTCCCTTCCGGGAAAACTGGCAAGGAGCAGGCTCATGCCCAAGGCCAAAGGCGGGGTCACTCAAGTTGTCAGGGGCCTGAGCCGGAAAAAGCAGAAGCCTCAGGGTGCTGACACCCCTGGAGAGCAGGAGGAGCTGGGCACTGCGATCAAGACGTTTGACCCGAGCGGTCCCTCGAGAGGCCGAGCCGGATGAGCTCCGCGATAAGATCGGTGAAAAAGTGGCTCACGACAGCGGCTGCCTGGGGAAAGAGGCTGTTTGCGGTCATTCCCGGGAGGGTGTTCGTCTCCAGGGCAAGGGGCCGCCCATCCCGGACCAGGAAGTCGGTCCGGCTGTAATCCGACAGCCCCAGATCCCGGTGGCAACGAAGGGCCAGCTCCGTGATCTCCCGGGTGAGCTCCTCCGAAATGGGCGCGGGACAGATCTCCTCCGCGGCCTGGGGGGTGTATTTGCTGTAGTAGTCGAAGAATCCGGAAGCGTCCGCGGGGCGGATGAGGATCGGCGGCAGGGCCCGGTCGCCCAGGACGGGACAGGTGATCTCCTCTCCGGAGATGCTCTCCTCGAGGAGGACATAGTCCCCTTGGCCCAGGAGCCGATGTACGCCTTCACGGATCTCTTCCTGCCCGGCGGCGCGGACAACGTCCAGACTGGAGCCTCCGGCGTGGGGCTTGAGGAAGACCGGCGGATCAAGCCGGCAGCGCCAGTCCGGCTCCGGCGGCATGGGCACAAACTCCCAGTCCGGTGTGGGAATGCCCCGAGCGGCGTAGATGGTCTTCGCGGCCGCCTTGTCCAGAGCGAGGAGGGACCCTTTCGGACCGGAGCCCTGATAGGGACACCCTGTCTGTTCCAGCATGCCCTGCATCACTCCGTCCTCGCCCGGTGCCCCGTGCAGGTTGATGAAGGCAAAATCGCTGGCCGCGGCCCGTTCCGGGAGCGCGGAGAACTGCGAGGCCGGATCGAAGAATTCCACCTCGTGGCCCAGCTCTTCGAGGGCGGAGTGGATGGCGTTTATTCCCTTGAGCGAAACCTCCCGCTCATTGGACCATCCTCCGCCGATCAAAAGGATACGCATGGAGATCCACCTCCAGGCTTTGGGTGAAAAGCTTTTCCAGGGCCCGCACCCGGGCTTGGGACCTGTAGATCATCTGCATTCGCTCGAAGGAGAGCGCGTAGCGGCTGACAATGTCCTCGAAGCGTTCCCGAAGGGTGACGATGCGGTCGTGAACCACGCGCTTGTCCGCATAGAGCACAGCCAGGGGGAGGAAATGGCGCTCCGGGTTCAGCTCGCCGGGCCAGTGTACATGGTGGATGACTCCCTGGGCGATAGCCGGACTGCCGATTCGCTGCATGACCAGGGAAGCGCCTATTTGACAATGATTTCCGGGATGAGTGATCGTATACGCCTTGCCCAGGTCGTGCAACAGGGCGGCTGAGCGGACCTCCTGTACGCTGACGGCCAGGCCCCGGCGACTGGCCCAGGTGGCCAGGGTGGTGGCAATCCGGGCCACCATAAGGCTGTGGGTTCCGATATGTTCCGGCATGTCGTGCTCCCGCCAGAGCTGGAAACAGGTCTCGTCATCCGGAACAGCCCCGGTTGACTGCGCGGGGAATTCAATGCGGGCCAGAGGCGAATCCTGCATGAGGCACCTCGCACTCGTCAGCCTCCCTGGTCCCCTGGGCGGAGCGAAAGGCTGGACTTTTGCGTCGAATTGATCCAAACTCGCTGCAACGCAGCGCAGAGCCCGCGAAGCTCTGACGGGGTATTCCCGAGGAGCTGCGAGAAAAGGATAAAGCCATGCTACAAAACATGCCGGAGAAAAACAACAAATCGACCGATCTGCGGGAGCTCAACGATCCGGATTTTTGCCGCGATCTGGCCCGGAAGCTGGATGAAGTGCTGGACCGCGAGGTCCGCTTCATGGAGGTCTGCGGCACGCACACCATGAGCATATTCGGCAGCGGACTGCGCACTCTCGTGCCGGCCGGTCTGCATCATGTTTCCGGCCCCGGATGCCCGGTTTGCGTCACCCACGGCAGCGATATCTCCGCCTTCCTGGAGCTGGCCCGCACTCCTGGCGTGATGCTGGCCAGCTTCGGGGACATGCTTCGGGTGCCCGGCCCGGGAGGGGAGAGCCTCAAGACGGCCCAGGCCGACGGCGCTTCGGTCCGGATCTGTTATTCCCCCTTTGAAGCGCTCCAGCTCGCGGAAAGCCATCCGGACCGGGAAGTGGTCTTTCTGGGGATCGGGTTCGAGACCACCGCCCCGGCTGTTGCCGCAACCCTGGAGATGGCCAGGAGCAAGAGCCTGGGCAATTTCAGCATATATTCCTGCCACAAGCTAATCCCCCCGGCCCTGGAGGCTCTGGTCAACGAGCCCGGTATCCGGGTGGACGGTTTTCTCCTGCCCGGCCACGTCTCCTCGGTTATCGGAACGGGCCCGTATCGCTTTCTGGCTCGCGATCACGGCATTCCCGCAGTAGTGGGTGGGTTCGAGCCCGGAGACATCCTGCAGGCCCTGCTTATGCTGATCAACCGAATCAAGAGCGGCGAGCCCGATGTGGACAACCAATACAGCCGTGCGGTCAAGCCCGGGGGGAATCAGCGGGCTCGGGAAGTGATGCATCGGGTCTTCGAGCCGCGGGACGCCCTTTGGCGAGGCCTGGGGACAATTCCCTCCAGCGGGCTGGGAGTTCGCGAGGAATACGCTGATCTGGACGCGGAGCGCCGCTTCACGCTGACCCGCAGCGAGGGAGAGGATCCGCCGGGCTGCCGCTGCGGCGAGGTTCTGCAGGGCGCGATCCGCCCAGTGGACTGTCCTCTTTTCGGCAGGAGCTGTACGCCCTCCTCCCCAGTCGGCCCCTGCATGGTCTCCAGCGGGGGCAGCTGCGCGGCCAGCTACCACTACGATATCGACGCTCTGTGAGCCGTTCCCCGTTCTGGGTTCCCCGTTCTGGGTTCCCCGTTTTCCGTTCCGGGTTCCGGGTTTTGGGTTCCGGGTTATGGGTTCTCGGCGCTGGTTGCTGGATTTTGAATTTCGAATTTCGAATTTCGAATTTTGGATTTCGGTTTTCGGATTTTGGATTTCGGGTTTTTGGTTACTGGTGCTGGCATCTAATATCTGACGTTCCAAGACTGGGTTTCACCAGTCACTTATTCCAGTGAGAAATTTCATAGGATAAGCATCTCGCCCGCACAGGAAGGTTTCCTCCCTGATTGCGGGCAGGAGGAGAGGATTTGAGCGAGGAACGCATCCTGCTGGATCACGGAAGCGGCGGCCTGGCCTCGCACCGGCTGGTCAGCGAGGTCTTCTTGCGCTATCTGGGCAATGAGTCCCTGAACGGGCTGGACGACGCAGCCTGCGTGGCCACCGCTCCCCAGACCGCTGTGAGCACGGACACCTTCACCGTGGATCCGCTCTTTTTTCCCGGCGGGGACATCGGCTCCCTGGCGGTGCACGGCACGGTCAACGACGTGGCCATGCTCGGGGCCAGGCCCCGCTACCTGACCTGCGGCTTCGTTATCGAGGAGGGGCTTCCCCTGCGGGACCTGGAACGGATCGTGGCCTCCATGGCGCGGGCCGCCGAGGAGTCCGGAGTCCATGTCGTGGCCGGGGACACCAAGGTGGTGACCAGGGGAGCCGCGGACAAGCTTTTCATCAATACCACGGGGCTGGGCGAGCTCCTGCTGGATGCCCCGCTGTCCGGAAACAGGGCCGAAGAGGGCGACGCCGTCCTGGTCAGCGGCAATATGGGGGACCACGGTCTGGCCGTTTTCGCCGCAAGAGAGGGGCTCTCCTTCCAGACCCCCGTACAGAGCGACTCCGCCTGCCTGAATCACATGGTTGCCGATCTGCTGCAGCACGTCCCAGAGGTCCGCGTGCTCCGCGATCCAACACGCGGAGGGCTGGCCACGACCCTGAACGAGATTGCGGGTCAGTCCGAGCGGGATATCCTGATCCGTGAGAGCGATGTCCCCATGGATCCCGAGGTCCGGGAGAGCTGTTCCTTTCTGGGGCTGGATCCGCTCTATCTGGCCAACGAGGGCAAGATGATCTGTCTGGTGCCAGCCGCTCGGGTCGAAGAGGCCCTGCGCGTCCTCAAGCGTCACGATGTGGGTCGAAACGCAGCCCGAATCGGGGAAGTGGGCGGCTCGAGCCGGGGCAGGGTGATCCTGGAGACCGGGATTGGCGGCAAAAGATTGCTCCAGATGCTGGAGGGGGAGCAGTTGCCCCGCATCTGTTGATCCCCGAGCCGTGAGCCCCTACGAGCCGCTTTCCCGATGCTGCAGCTCGATCCCGAGCTCCCTGAGGTCGGTCAAAAGCATGTCCAGGGCGGTGCTGATGCCGCTTTGGACCTCCTGGGTGAGCTCGGTCCCGGTTTCCAGGCTCGAGGGCCTGATTCCGTAAAGCACAATATTCCGCGGATGGGTCCCGGTAATCTGAGTCACGGCCAGAACCTCGCTCAGCCCCAGTTGATGCGGGGACACTTTGTTCTGGAAAAATCCGGGCTCTTCGGAGAGGTCAATCCGGACCACGCTCCCTGGATCCCCGTTTTCAGAATTGATCGCATCCAGGAGGAAGAGGTGCTTCCTGTTCTCGATTGTTGAGAGCAGCTCCATCCCCGAAGTCCCTCCATCCAGGACCTCCACATCAGGGGGCAGGATATAGTCCTGCTGCAGTCTCCACACCGCCTTTACTCCCGCTCCCTCGTCGGAAAGCAGGACGTTGCCGATCCCCAGGATCAGAATTTCCGTCTGTTCCAACTCCGGTTGACTGCCGCCTTCCAGTGTCATGACTCTCCTCTCTTTCCTCGTTTTTTTTGTATGAAAATGTTTCCAATAGTTTGAATTATATGGAGATACAGCGC
>CAYNCR010000078.1:0-10718 GCA_964395575.1 uncultured Desulfohalobiaceae bacterium | reverse complement strand
TTCAAAAAGGCCCCGCGAACATGTCGGTTTCGGAAGATGGTGAATAGTTACAGGAAATTAATAACAGGGATCAGCTGCACTATGAATGGGCACCAGCTTGGCGGTTCTTTTTTGAAGCCGGATTGATTGAGAACCCCTGTTCGGTGATCAAATCCAGGGGCTTATCTGAATAACGAATAACTCATCAATCGTCACTATTCAGCGAACCGCCTGCTCTTTGGCGCTCACTCCACTTGGGGACAAGAGGCATATGGCCCAGCCTCGGCTCTACCTCGGCAGGCCCGCGGCAACGGTACGCCGCGGGGAATGTCCCGCACGTCGAGCGACCGAAGGGAGCGGCCGGTTAACGCATGGCTCTTTGCCCATTCCCCGATTCTCCGACTACGAATAACGAGTATCCAACCACCCCCATCAGCCCGTCTCGACCCACATACCATCCGCCGCAACTCCGCACATGCCACCACATCCGGCACAGCTGCAGGCCTTGACCTGTTTTCACTTTGTCCTAAAATCTACCAAACGTCCGGTTGGCAACACCGGATGAATAGCGAATCGGACCCTCTCGAAACAGGATTCCCCTATCGGACAAACCCCTCGGAGGACGCACCATGTCCAGTCGTACAGCACGCACCATCTGCTTTGAGTGTCACAGCCGTTGTGGGGTTTTGCTGGATATCGAAGACGGTCGTTTAAATGGTGTGCGAGGGGACAAGGAACATCCCATCAGCAGGGGATATATCTGCCCCAAGGGAGCCGCGGCTCCGGAGATCGTATATCATGCCGAGCGCATTACCGCGCCGCTGGTCAAATCCGCCGGCGTGTTCCGGGAGGCCTCCTGGGAAAGCGCCCTTTCCCTGATCGCGGAAAACATGGTCCGCGCCCGGGATCGAGACGGCGCGGAATCCGTGGTCTTCGGATCCGGTACCACACGCGGCCTCGCGCCCTACATGAACAGCTTCCTCTCCGCCTTCGGATCGCCCAATCTCATGGCCCCCTCCAACATGAGCGGCGGCCCCATTGTCATGGGCAGCCTGACAACCAGCGGCTTCGGGATGTCCGATCCGGACTTCGCCAACAGCGGCTCTATCCTTCTGTGGGCCCACAATCCGGAAAAATCCTGGCCCGGTCTGTACATGAACGACATCCGGGACGGCCTGAACAACGGAGCCGGGCTTGTCGTGGTCGATCCACGGGGCACACGGCTGGCCCGCAAGGCGGACGTCTGGTTGCAGATCCGGCCGGGAACGGATGTGGCCCTCGCCCTCTGCTTCATCCGCACCATCATCGAGGAAGGGCTCTACGACGCGGAATTCGTGGAGAACTGGACCGAGGGCTTCGATGCTCTGCGGGAACACGCTGCACCCTACACCCCGGAATATACGGAAGGGATCACCTGGGTTCCCGCGGAACAGATCCAAAAGGCGGCGCGGATGTTCGCCAAGAATCCCCCAGGCGCGATCGGACCGGGGATGGGCGGGGTATGCCAGGCCAACGACGCCTTCGACCTGAGCCGGGCCCTGACCATCATCAGCGCATTGTGCGGCTACCTGGAGGTTCCGGGAGGCAACCTCCGCTGCCCAGCTCCCACGAGAAAGCGCAGCTGCTACGGCCCGGACCACGATCCCTTCTTCAATCTTCCCCAGGAACAGGCCCAGAAAAAACTCGGCCTGGAGCGGTTCCCCCTGATGCGGTTCATTCCCATTCCGTCTCCGCCCCAGGCGGTCTGGCCGGCGATCGAGGAGCACTCTCCCTATCCGGTGCGGGTCGCCGGCCTTTTCGCCAACAATAGCGTATGCGCCTACCCCAACTCATCCCGCGTGCGAAGCGCCCTGCAAAAGCTGGACTTCCTCTTTGCGGTGGACTATTTCCACACCCCCACCACAGAGCTGGCAGATGTCATCCTGCCCCCGGCGCACTGGACGGAGCGGGACGACGTGGAGGACCTCTTGATGAAGAGCTACGTCTTCGCCCAGCCCAGGGCCATGGACCCGCTTCCCCATTGCCGCGACGAAAAGCGGATACTTGTCGATCTGGCCCAGACCATCGGGCTTGAAGGCTACTTTTCCAGCGAGGAGGAAATGCTGAACCATCGCCTGGAGTATACCGGGCTGACCTATGAGGAGCTCAAGCAGCAGCGCTGGTACTACGGAGGCATGACCTTCAAGAGCTACGAAAAGAAAGGGGCCTTCCGCACCCTCACCGGCAAGGTAGCCCTTTCCGCGGACTTTCTCCGGGACCTGGGAATCCAGGCCTTGCCCGTATTCCGTGAGCCGCCGGAGAGCCCGGTCAGCACGCCGGACCTCGCCGGAGAATATCCCCTCGTCCTCACCACAGGCGGAAGACTTCTTGTCTACTACCACTCCTCGCACCGGAATATCGCCTCCCTGCGCAACAAAGCGCCCGATCCTGAGCTGCAGATTCACCCGGACACAGCCGGGGATCTGGGAATCGGGGACGGGGAATGGGTCTCTCTTTGCTCACCAAGGGGACAAGTAGAAATCAAGGCCCGCTACTTCCCGGACATCCATCCCGGTGTGGTGCATTCTCCCCACGGCTTCTGGTACGGCACGGAAAACGGCTGGCAGCGTTTGAACATCAACATGATCACCAACGACGAGGACCTGTGCCCCGTGACCGGATCGGTGCCCATCAAGGCCCTGCTCTGCCGCGTGGAAAAAATGTCGGGGTGAGGGGGGATTGATTATTGGTCATGAGAAAATAATAAAGCTATCTCAATATGTTGTCTTCGACTTCACCAATAACGAATCACTATTCAGGAATAACTGACATTGAACAACCCATAGATCGACCTTAGCGGGTGGTTAACACCACGGAACACCTCAATCCACGGCCTTGATTCACTGCAGCCTGCCCGCCTAACAAACTCCGGATCCCTCGCCAGACACTTCCCTTTTTTCAAAGCCCTTTTAGACAACCAAAAACGCCTTACCACAACAGCCGGATTGCACGGAAATATGACGTCCGTCTGTACCCGCAAAAATCTCCGGATTTCAGCCGGGATAGAGAAGATCTTGTTATTCAAGCACTAATATGTATAATTGGAATCATTTGAAAGATGAGGGAACTGCTTCCCCGAGGTTGGGGGCATCCCTTCTACTCCCCGATAAGACAGTCCAATCGAGCTATGCGGAAAGAGTGTTCTCTTGAACCCGGTTGATGCCAAGCCAACGAGCTCCGGCATCGTCTCGACAGGGCAGAGAGCGGGAGGCACAGCTCCATGGCGTTCTTCACAAGGACGATCTTAAGCTCTCTCAAAGCCTGATTCCCACTCCTGTGGCTCATCAGGGCACACTTCGCTTCATGGTTTTGCAATCTTTTCCCCAAGGAGCTCATCATGACTTTCGATTTCAAGGACCTCGAAATCATCGATCTGAACATGGAAAATTCCGGATTCAGCTATGATGAGAACATGATGACTCTTTGCTTCGATCTCTGCCTCGAAGCGCCGAGGGATTGGAGGAAGCAGTTCACCCAGGAATGGAGCAGAATACGAAGAAAAATCCAGAGAAACGCTGTCGCCTACAGGAACCATGTCTGCATTGAATGCAACGAGAATGAAGTGCAGAATGCATTCAATTGGCTCAAGGAGGCCGTCAATAAAACCAATGAGCGGTACAGGGACTATTTGCAGGAAAAATCCCGTCAACCCCAGCCTGAAACCGAACGAAAAAGACTGGAAAAGCTCAGGCAGATCCGAAGCAATCTAGGATTTAATGAATAGTGGTTAATAGTTAGCAGGGATGAGTCATTCGTGAGTTGTTATTTGACACTCTTTTTTAGTGATATATTATGTGCACAGATGTACGGAATATGAATAATTTTTTACAAAAAACCTTTCACCAATCACGAATTCTCCAATTCTCGTACAATCAATTCCTCGAATTTCAAATTCGCTCATTCTTTAACAACAAATAACCAACAATACCTCCCTACTAGCTAATAACCCCCTCATTCAAAGAGCTCCGGGATCATGTGGCTCAGGAGATGCTCGTAATCACTCTTGGCCATGAGATTGAAAAAGGCCTGCTCCACGACTTCGCTCAATGCGGGATGAATGTGCATTCCCTGCACTACCGGAAGCGCATTCTGGCCCTCGGTGTACATGATGGTGATCAATTCCTGGATGAGGATGGATGCCTGGGGCCCGATGATGTGCGCTCCCAAAAGCCGCTCCGAGGATTCCTCCAGAATCACCTTGACGAAGCAGTCCTCCGCGTCCATGGCCTCCCCTCGGGCCGTTTCCTCGAAGGGATGGAATCCGATCAATATGTTCTCCTCGCCGTATTCCGCAGCGGCTTCGGCCTCCTTCATCCCCATTCCCGCAATTTCCGGCCAGGCGAAGACCGCGTGGGGCACTGCGTGATAATCCACGCTCATGGAATGGCCCAGCACGGCGTTGGCGTAGGCCACCCGCGACTCGTAGTTGGCCACATGCTTGTACAGATGCCGACCGATGCCGTCTCCAAAGGCCCAGACATTCTTGACCGAGGTTTCCAGCTCATTGTTGACCACGAGCCACCCCCCGGAGTCGGTTTCCAGGCCGGCTCGATCCGCTCGCAAGAGATCGGTGTTCGGGGACCTGCCCGTAGCCAGGAGGAGCTTCTCCGCCTCCATCTCCCTTTCCTCTCCGGTACCCCGGTCACGAGCCGTGACGCGGACCTCCCCGCTGTCTCCCGACCGGACCCGGACCACCTCGTGGTTGACCACGACGTCCATGTGCCGGGCCATCTTATCCCTGGCCACGGCCGAGACCTCCGGCTCCTCAGCCGGGAGGAACTGCGGGTTCCGCCCCAGGATGCTTACCCTGGAGCCCATGGCGGAAAAGAAGTGTCCGTATTCCGCGGCCACATACCCCCCGCCGATGATGATCAGGCTCTCCGGGCACTCCTCCAGCTCCAGAAGGGTGTCGCTAGTCAGGTATCCAGTTTCCTCCAGCCCTTCTATGTCCGGTATCGCCGGCCTGGAGCCGGGACAGAGGAGAATCATGTCCCCGCTGATTTCTTCCTCGCCCACGCGCATGGAATAGGGACCGGTAAATTCCGCAACTCCCTGGTAGTAGTCCAGGGCCTCGGACTGGGAGAGGTTCGTCTTGATCTCACGGCTATCCTCGGAGACGGTGTTGCGCATGCGCTCCATGATGGCATGGAAGTCCACGCCCTTGACCTCAACCTGGATGCCATGCTTGGGAGCCTCCTGCACCTGGCGCATGACCTCGGCGGGGTAGACCAGAAGCTTGCTGGGAATGCAGGCCTTGGTCAGGCAGATGCCTCCGGGCTCATCCTTGTCCACCACAGCCACTTCCGCCTCCTCGTTCCGCTCCAGCAATCCCTGGACCACGTTCATGGCCGAGCCCGTGCCGATGGCTATGCAGTCGTAGTGTTTCACGTCCGGCTCCTTTTCTTTTCGAGATCGTCTGCACATACATGAGCCACAGCTATGCGGCTCTGTCCATCCCTCGTTTCAAAAATTTTCCCCAGCCAATCCGGATTGCGCGGCTCGCATATATTCGCGTGCCTATACGTGCAAGTATAGAGGCCCGAATGCAGACAATCTATCACATACATGGCAAAATGGACAATTGAAGGCTCATCCAGTCAGTTGTTTTTTGATCGGTAACTTCTGGCTTGAGCCTGAACAGGCTCCTTTATTGAGCTGCTTGTTTCCAAATATATGGGCTTCTGGCGGGGATTGATGGAATGCATTTTCAGGGCTGACTTGCAAGCAGCTTAATACGTGTTAGGCTGAGGCAAACCCTTAACAAGGGAGGGGAGGGTATGGCTATCAAGTGGATCAAAGAATATGATCTTGTTGTTGGATCTGGAAAAGACTTTAATATTAGTATCTTGCGAGATGATGAAGGAAACTTCGCAGCTGGCTGTCTGTGGTATGAAGGAGAAAGGCTTTGGAAGGCTTCCGAGCAGGGAGGTTTCATTTCCTTGCAGCTCGAAAAGAAATTCGGCATCTCAGAAGAGGATGTCTACAACCAAATCAAGGAATGGGCAGAAGAAAGATTCGGGAAGGATATTCAAATAATTCCCAAAGAAAACAAGGAATTCAAGAACGCATAATAAATGCATAAAGTTCAGGCCGCATAAAAAAGGCCCTTAGGATTTTTCCTAAGGGCCTGAAATTCCTTGATGGGCCACGGAGGACTCGAACCTCCAACCTTCTGATTAAGAGTCAGCTGCTCTGCCACTTGAGCTAGTGGCCCCCGAAGAACAAAGCAGAAATTAAACTTCAAGGCCCTGTTTGTCAAGCGCAAAGTACTCCTTCTGTGAAGGCGCCTTTCCGACTCCCTGTACATAGCCGGCATTCCGCGCACATCACGCTATCGCCCAGTGGCCCATCGCCCCCGCGACACCAGCTGTGCTTTCCTGCCCTTAAAACCAGAAGCGCAAGCCGGCAACCAAAGCGGCGGACTCGACATCGCCTCCCTCCTTGTCGACGTTGTGCGCTGTCTCGCCGATCTTTCTGGTCCAGCTCACACCGATGTAGGGAGCGAGCTTCCGGCGTATCTGATACAGGAGCCTGGCGCCGAGAGTTAAATCGGTCATCCCCTGCCATGTCTCGTATTCCGGAACATCCTGCGCGGAGAACCCAGCTTCCAGGCGGGGGATCAGCTGCAGCCTCTGGGTGATCAGCAGCTCGTATTCAGCTTCGACCTCTGCTGATACGTCCCCGTCCTCGCTGACATAGGCCTTGGCATCCATCTCCAGCCACAGAGGAGCCAACCCCTGAAGCCCGAGGGCGAAAAAACTCCGCGAGGGGTCGGGTTCGAAATCGTGGCGCAGCCCTGCCTGAACATTCCAGAATGGGGTAAGGGTCCGGGTGTAGAAGATCTCCACTCCGGCCTCCTCCACGTCGTCTCCGTCCAGGGCGAATTCGCCTTCGCTCTCCGCGGAGAGCCTGTTGAAATCGTTGCCCACCCAGGCACTGACATCCCACAGCAGGACTTCCTCATTCTCATCCCGCCATTGGTGCTCGAAGCGGTCCGCCCGAAAAGTGGCAAAGCTCTGGTTGTCGTGCACGGGTTGAGCCCCGAAATTGCCGTGCGGCCCCGTGCTGTTATCGGGCGCGTATTTCCGGATGTCCTCCCCCGCCTGAGGGTCGGTCTCGATTTCCCTGTAACCGGAGGGGAAAAAGCCGTCACCGGAGCGGGATTCGGTGCCGTTTGCCCCCAGTGCCGCTGCCGGCAAGACGAGGACACAGACAAGGACCAATAGAACGCGAGCCATGGTGCGCCTCCTTCTCAAGCCACCCGGACGACCTGGAACATCCCGGCTTCCATGTGGTAGAGCAGATGACAGTGAAAAGCCCAGTCCCCTCTCTCGATCGGGGTTATCAGGGCGGAAAGCACCTCCCCTGGCTTCACCAGAACCGTGTGCTTGAAGGGGAGCGTATCCGCTCCGTTTTCGAGCTGCATCCACATGCCGTGCAGGTGAATGGGGTGCTCCATCATGGTGTGATTGACCAGAAAGAGGCGCAGGCGCTCGTTGTGCCGAAACAGGTACGGACCGGGATGTTCGGTGAACTTGAGACCGTCGAAGGAGAACATGTAGCGTTCCATGTTCGCGGTGATGTTGATGGTCATTTCCCTGTCCGGGACTTCCCTGTAGGGCTGCGGCTCATCGGACACGAGATCGTCGTAGGCCAATACACGCCAGCCGTCGTTCCCCAACCCGATTCCCGGCTCGTTCATTCTGTAGCTCGGATTGGGGATGATCATGGCCACGCTGGAGGATTCCGCACGATCCGGGCGGAAGGGCTCCGGACCGTTGGGGCCGGGAATGCGCGGATCGGTGGCGGTCACGGAATCGCCCTCATCCATGTCTCCGTGGCCCATTTCTCCGTGATCCATCCCCCCGGAACCCCCCTCTGCCATCATGCCCATGCCGATATCGTCGAGCTTGCGCACCGGGGTTCGACGCATCTCCGGAACAGGCGCCTCCAGGCCGGCTTTCGGGGAGAGGGTGCCCCTGGCATAGCCGCTGCGGTCCAGGGATTCCGCGAACAGAGTGAAAGGCCTGTCCCGCTCGGGCCGCACCAGAACGTCGTAGGTCTCGGCGACGCCAATGCGGAACTCGTGCACCCGCGTCGGCTTGACCGCTTTGCCGTCCGCCATGACCACGTCCATGTCCAGACCGGGAACGCGGACGTCGAAATTGCTCATGGCCGAAGCGTTGATGACCCGGAGCCGGACCGTTTCCCCGGGCTGAAACAGCCCTGTCCAGTTCATATCCGGGGAATAGCCATTCATCAAATAGGTGTAGGTCGCTCCGGTGACATCCGCGAGATCCGCGGGACTCATGCGCATCCTGCCCCAGGCCGTGCGCTCGGCCAGGGCCTTGGAAAAGCCCTGTTCCCGGATGTCGGCGAAAAAGTCGCCCGCGGTGCGCTGCTGATAATTGTAGTAATGGCCGAGCAGATTGATGTTGCGGAAGATGGTTTCCGGCTCCTCGAAGGACCAGTCCGAGAGCACGACCACGTGGTCCCGGTCGTAATGGAAGGGCTCTCCGTCCTTGGGGTCGATGATAAGCGGGCCGTATGTACCGGATTGTTCCTGCAGGAAGGAATGGCTGTGATACCAGTAGGTTCCCGCCTGAACCACGCGGTAACTGTACTGATAGGTCTCTCCTGGTGGTATTCCTCCAAAATTGACCCCCGGCACCCCGTCCATGGGAAAAGGCACGAGGATCCCGTGCCAATGGATCGAGGTATGCTCGGTATCCATCATTTCGTTGGTCACATTGAGAACCACGTCGTCACCCTCGCGCAATCGCACAAGGGGTCCGGGCACGGTGCCGTTAATGCCTGTCGAAACGGCTTCCCTGCCGTCGATCACAACAGGATAGTATCCGATGGTCAGATCATAACGGCTTTTCGCCCCGGGCAGGCCCTGCAGCCCCCACTTCTCGGAACGCGCCCAAAGGGGCAGGGGGAAGGCTGTATATAACCCGGCCAAAAACATGCCAGTCCCCATGCCCCGCATGAATCCGCGCCGGCTCATTCTCCGGGATCCCGTCATACAAGCTCCCTCAAGACGCTGGAGTGAAAGGCTTTGCCTGTGCCCTCCACTGGGCTGGAGAGACACGTATTCGCATTCATTCTATCAAATTTTTTGCCCATGACGAAGGCAATGCGTGGGTGGTGATTTGTTATTGATTATCAGGCATGGATTATTAACCAATTAGCCAAGCTCGATCCTGCCGGACCTGATCAGCTTGGAAATCCTGGTCAACATGTCCCGGTCCAGAATGTATTTCCGATCCAGATCGAGCTGGCCCTGGGTTCTGGTGATCGCCACGTACAGGAGATTGAGCTCTTCCCTGGAAATACGGATCTTTTCCCGGGAGCCCGTCTGACGCAGAACCTCGCCAAGATCCAGAAAATCCCCCCTGATGTCCACACTGCCGAACTCCTGGCCCTTGGCCTTGTGGGCAGTGGTGACAACGATGTCCGCCTCCTGCTGGCTCGCAACGCAATTGTTTCGAAGAGTCCGGTAAAGCTCTTCAGCCCGCGTGTGCTTCTTGGCAATCTCGAGCCTGGTCTTCAGATCCAGCTCACCGGCCTCGTCCACGTACTCCTCGAAATCCACTGCCGATTCGAAACGGCGCATGAAGGGATCCCACAGCTTCTCCGGAGAATTGTCCAACAGCTTTCTGGCATCCACGATCGCCTGGAAGTTGTAGGAGTCGAATCCACCCAGAAAATGGACCCTGTTTCTCGTCACATCAAGGCTTGCTGCCGTATCGAACACGACAGCGTTCGTCCTGGCGATATAGGCGCGCTGTCTGTTCCTGACCCTGGCATGGGAAAGCCCACGAAAGGGCTTGGGTGATCCCAGCAGCCACAGGTATTGATTCGCCTTGCGCGCCGCGTGTTCCGGACACCGGAAGGACTGGGTCAGAAAAAGATGCCTGGCCTCGCTCTGCAGCTTCACCAGGGAATCCACCGCCCCCTTCCAGCCGTATATCTGCTGATGGGAGTCCCCCACAAAAACTTTTTTGGCCGGCTGCCTCCGAACGATGTCGATGACGCAGTCCGTCAGGTCCTGAGCCTCGTCCACGAGAATATAGTCGTAGGGCAATCCGGGTCCGCCAAGCTGAAAGAGCTTGAGATACACATCGTGAGGCACCGCTCCATCGCTGTGGGGATCGGTAGTCCGCTCCCAGAGTTTGGAAACCCCTTCCAGGACCTTGTTCTTTTCCGCCCTGGTCGAGACATCGTAGCTCAGCTCCCGCGGGTCCTGCACAGCGGAATTCAGGTATTTCCGGAAAGCCTCGAGGATCTGCCGGGCTCTATGCAAGCTGGACGTGATATGCATGTCCCGGAGATCATAGACCCGCAAATTCCCCAGCCGGGACTTGAACGGGCTCCCCTTGTACCCGAAGGCCAGGGAATGAACCGTCCTTGCCTCCACACGGGGCATATCGCTGAACTTCCGGTTCGCCTCCTTGGCGATCGCTCTGTTGAATGCGAGATAGAGGATGCGGCTTTTGGGGCGCCTTTCCGCAAACATGCGCAATGTGGCCGTCTTGCCCGTCCCGGCGTATGCGGAGACAAGGAGCGTGCCCCGCTGTTCCGGCTCGGCCCGGATTATCTCCTGTTGCTCCTGCGTGGGCTCCATGCTGGTGCTCCGATAAATACTCACCGCTGTTTTTTTAATGAGGGTAGTATGGCATTGTGTCCAACCGGCT
>CAYNCR010000077.1:0-10743 GCA_964395575.1 uncultured Desulfohalobiaceae bacterium | reverse complement strand
TTGTCCACGGCGTAGGTGTAGGGGCTCCCGGGCAGGAAGATGGGCCATTTCCAGCTCAGGCGTTGCGCCCTGGTTCGCACCCGGTTGATGCCCAGGAGGATATACAGGATGGGTCCAACAGGGGGAAGGATCAAACAGGTGACGATCCAGGCCCAGGAGGCCTTGGGGTCCCGCTTGTAGATCAGGGCATGGGTGGCCGCCGCGATCTGCGTGACAACGAGAAAGAAAATCAGCGCCGTATTGAACATGCAGGCCGTCTCCGGACCGTTTTGGCGAATGCATATGTCATCGTGCCCAGCCCGTAATTGGGGGAGTCTGTTTTTGTATGGGGAATGACACTGTTTGGGCAAGATTACAGCAGAATAAGGGAAAGATCAAAGCCAGTTGGCGTTTTTTCCTTGCGGGTGGCACGGAGTTTTGCTAGGGTCCGTTCGTTATGCCATTGTGACAAACCGTTTTGACGCATTCCTTTGCGCTCTGCGCTATATATTGGCTGCCTGCGCTGAGCATAACGTAAAAGGAGAAAAGTCGCCTGCAAACCCTTGCATGACCGCTCGCATCCATTGAGCGTTCCCTGCAGCTGTTGTGACGAGGGTGCTGTTCAAATCGTCCTGCGGACCGGCCTGAGTGGCAGATCGGGAATGAGCAAAAGGCAAGGAGGATCTGTTTATGGCACAGCGTGAGCAGTGGGGCACCAGACTCGGATTCATTCTCGCGGCAGTGGGGTCCGCGATCGGTCTGGGGAATATCTGGCGCTTCCCCTACATGGCCTTCGACAACGGCGGCGGCGCATTCCTCATTCCCTATTTCTTCGCCCTGATCACGGCGGGCATTCCCATTATCATCATGGAGTTCGGCCTGGGCCATCGCTTCAAGGGCTCTGCGCCCATGACCTTCGCCAAGGCGGTCAAGAACTCGGAATGGCTCGGCTGGTGGCAGGTTCTTGTATCCTTTATCATCTCCATCTATTACGTGGTGGTCATCGGCTGGGCCCTGAACTACACCATTCTGGCCTTTAACCAGGGCTGGGGGGATGAGCCCAGCGGGTTCTTCTTCGGCGAGTTTTTGGGGCTCACCTCGGGTCCGCTCACGCTGGGCGGCATTGTCTGGCCTATCTTTTTCGCCTCCCTGGTGATCTGGTTCATTGTCTGGATCGTTCTCTACACGGGCGTCCGCAAAGGGATCGAGCTGGCGAACAAGATCTTCATGCCCATCCTCTTCGTCCTGCTGCTCATTATGCTGGGACGAGCGGTCACCCTGCCCGGTGCGGTTGAAGGGGTGCAGTGGCTCTTTCGACCCGATTTCGGGGCCATCATGGATTATACTGTCTGGACCAACGCCTACGGCCAGATCTTCTTTACCCTGAGCATCTGCTTCGCCATCATGATCACCTATTCCAGCTATCTCCCGGAGAAATCGGATATCAACAACAATGGCATGATGGCCGCCTTCATGAACTGCGGTTTCAGCATGCTGGCCGGGATCATGGTCTTCGGCGTGCTGGGCTACATGGCCGGACAGCAGGATGTGGCCATCAATGAAGTGGTCGAGTCCGGGGTGGGGCTCGCCTTTGTGACCATTCCCAAGGCCATCAACCTTATGCCGGCCTCGGCCTTCTTCGGCTTCCTCTTCTTCCTCGCCCTGGTCTGTGCCGGCCTGTCCTCCATGATCTCCATCACGGAGGCCTGCTGCTCCGGGTTGATGGACAAGTTCGGCTCGAGCAGGGCAAAGACCTCTACCAGCCTCGTTGTGGTGGGCTTTCTGGCCAGCCTGGTTTTCATGACCAATGGCGGTCTCTTCGTCCTGGATATCGTGGACCACTTCATCAACAACTTCGGCATCGTCCTGGCCGGGCTGGTGGAAGTGATCCTCATCTCCTGGTTCTTTAATCTGACCTCCCTCAGGGATCACATCAACAAGCTCTCCGACTTCCGCGTCGGCGCCTGGTGGTCCTTCTGCCTCAAGGTGGTGACCCCCATCGTGCTCGGCTACATGGCCATCGCCAACCTTGTGGGCGACATAACCTCTGCATACGGCGATTATCCCATGACCGCCCTGGTGCTCTTCGGATGGTGCGCCGTGATCCTGGTCATTGTTGTGGGCGTGTTCATCCAGGCCACCAAGAGCGCCTGGGAGCGCGAGAGATAAGGCGCTGCTGTTCATCCGCTTCGAATGGAGGGACCCGGTGCGAGGCCGGCTCCACCGGAGCGGCATCCGGGACAACGCGGAAAACACCATCGGTGGCTCATCCCTTTAGGCAACACACCACTTCGGGGTGGGCCGCTGATTCAAAAAAGGAGAGGGACTATGACCGGAGGAGCCATATTGATGATGCTGCTCGGACTCGGCGTGACCTGGGGCGGTGCGGCCATATGCGTCAGTATCGCGCTGAGCCGCCGGTCCATCTGATCGGATGATTTGATCCAATACCTGGAGTCTTCTGATGCAAGGGCGCTGCTCCCGGCGGCGCCCTTGCTGTGTTTCAAGGGGTTGCAGAAGGGGTGATTCGAAGGTAATTTTTTTCATACGCGTATTGATTCAAATCCGCGAAAGCCCGTAATGGCTTCTCCCCCTGTCTGAAACTTCCTGGACAGTGAGCTTTCTGGAACATATTTCTATGCGGATTTGAATCACCAAGCGTATTTTTTGGTTCTCAAGGACAGGAAAAAAATCTATGAACATCTGCATTGTGGGGACTGGCTACGTCGGCCTGGTCACAGCCGCCTGCTTCGCGGAAACGGGCAACCACGTTTCCTGCGTGGACATCAACGAGCAGGTTGTGCGGGATCTCAATCAGGGCAGGGTGCATATCTACGAGCCCGGCCTGCAGGAGCTGGTTCAAAGAAACCTCGCAGAGGGACGCCTGGGCTTCACCACCGATCTCAAGGCGGGCCAGGACGGCGCCCTTTTTGTCTTCATCTGCGTGGGAACGCCCTCTTCGGAGAACGGAGAGTGCGACATGAGCTCCGTGTATCAGGTCGCCCGGGAGATCGGCGCCTGTATCGAGGAGGAGAAGATCGTGGTCAACAAGTCCACTGTTCCTGTCGGGACTGTGGACCGGGTTCGCGAAATCGTCGGGCAAGAGCTCAACCGCCGCGGGACGGAGGTCGATTTCGACGTGGTCTCCAATCCGGAGTTTTTGAAGGAAGGCGATGCGGTGAACGACTTCCTCAAGCCGGACAGGGTGATCGTTGGCACGGACAGCAGGCGCTCGGCGGATATGCTGGAGACATTGTATTCCCCCTTCGCCCGCAGCAGGGACAAGCTTCTGATCATGGGGCCCCGCAGCGCGGAAATGAGCAAATACTCCGCCAATTGCATGCTGGCCACCAAGATCTCCTTCATCAACGAGATCGCCAACATCTGTGAGCAGGTGGGAGCCGACGTGGGTGAGGTCCGCAGGGGGATCGGCTCGGATCCCAGGATCGGATACCAGTTCATCTATCCCGGAGCGGGATACGGGGGCTCCTGTTTCCCCAAGGATGTGCGCGCCCTGATCCGGACCTCCGAGGACAGCGGATACAGCCCTCTTATCCTGAACAGCGTGGACCAGGTCAACGAACGGCAGAAACTCCTTCTGGCGGCAAAGATCGAGGGCTATTTCGCAGACAAGGGGGGCGTGGCGGATAAGACCCTGGCTGTCTGGGGACTGGCCTTCAAGGCCAATACCGACGATATCCGGGAGGCCTCGGCGCTGACAGTTATCGACTATTTGACGCGCAGGGGCATGCGTGTTCGGGCCTTCGATCCCCGGGCAGGCGAGCGGGCGGCCCAGTTCTTCGCGGGTAACGATCTGGTGAGCATCGAGAAAAACGAATACGACACCCTGGAAGGGGCCCACGCTCTGGCCGTGATGACGGAGTGGCACCAGTTCCGCAATCCCGATTTTTTCGCCATACGGGATAAAATGGATAATCCGGCGCTCTTTGACGGACGCAATCTCTATTCTCCCGCGTATGTGCGGGAAATGGGCTTTACCTACCAGGGTATCGGCAGGGTGTAGATATATCCGGACCCCTTTCCGGGCTATCAGGTTTGTCGATTTACGGTGACGCAAGGAAAAGATGCAGGTCGATCATTTCTTTCCTGCCTGTGTGGCCGCACAGGGACAGGGTATAGGTTTTACAAAAAAAGGCCCCGCGTAAGCGGGGCCTTTTCTGGCTCGGGAATTGCTCGAAGAGAATCAGCGTTCAAGGTTGCCCATGCAGCTTCTGATCTGCAGCTCCTGCAGCACGGCTCGCTCGTATTCAACATTGTAGGCGGGCATGCCCTGGGCGTCTGTGTTCAGGTTCTCTTCCATATACTGCGTTTCTTCCCAGAAATCGAGCAAATCTTTGGTCGAGAGCGACCGAATCTGGTCAGCCACGTTGACATTGACGAAATAGGGAAAAAATTGGGCCATTAACCAATTTCCTCCTTCAGGTTAGAGCTTTTTGCATTTCTCTGCCGGGAAGGCGCCTCAGGGAGGCGTTCCCGAGAGAGACAAATCCATTCCTACTCGGTGCTTAGCTCCGATTATGGATTATCCGTTCTGTTTTGGCAATCATTTTTTGTCCGCTGCCATTCGGGTTCGCGAAGCCGGAAGGGGATTGTGGCTCAGCAGGGGTTCAACGTTTTCGGTGTGATGATTTATCCTTGAGTGGACAGACCCAAACAGAGGGGCACTCCCTCTCATTTGGCAATAAATTCCTCCCAAACAAGGGGACGACGCGTGTATCTGCCCTCAGAAATCAGGCAACTCTTCAAGGGAAACTCTCGCGAGTCGGTATCCGTATACAAGAGCGGTCCGGGCACTCAGTGCCTTTTGGCCAGGACGGCGCTGGACTACGGGCAGGATGTGGTCGTGGTCCTTCCCGAGGCCCGCTATCTGGAAGAGTTTGCCTCCCTTATATCCTTCACTGCCGACGATCCGCAAGCAGGAGCCTTCTGGGATCGGCAGTGGATCGTCCTTCCTCCCTATTCCCCGCACCAGGAGAGCGCGAATGAGGATTGGGCCGCACGATGGTCCTGCCTCTTTCAGCTCGGGGAAAAACGCGGGCCCCGGGGGATCGTGCTCTCCCTGGACAATTTTCTGCCCTATCTGCCTCCCAGAAGGGTGCTGGACGAGGAGTTCGTCCTGCTTATGCAGGGTGAGGAGTGCCCCCCGGAAGAGCTCATGGAGAAATGCGCCGCCTGGGGCTACGAGCGCGTCTCGCTCACGAGCCGGGTGGGGCAGTTCTCCGCGCGCGGGGATATCCTGGACATCTTTCCTCCGGGGTATGATCTGCCCCTGCGTTTGGAATACTTTGGCGATACCCTGGAGAGCATCCGCCTTTTCCAGCCGGTTAGCCAGCGTTCCAGCAGCGAGCTCAGCGAAGCGGTGATCCTGCCGGTGGCCCCTGCCGTGTTGACCCCGGAGGCCATCAAAAAGGCCGAGGGTGTGTGGGAACATTTGTGGACCACTGGGTGCCTGAGCAAGACGGCTATGTCCGGGCTGAAAGAGGGGGTTCTGAACGGGGAGGCGCACATCCCCCCGGGCCTCTTCTACCCCGATCCGGCCACAATAGCGGACTGGCTGCCAAGTGACGCGCTGACTTTCCTGATCGACCCCGGAAGGGTGCGCTCCGCTCTGGAGGAGGTGGAGACGAACTGGACCGAGCGCATGGACAAGGAGGCCGAGCAGCGCGGCTGGGCCCCTTCACCGGATTGCGTGGTTCAGTCCCGTAACAGGGCGCGTCAGGAGCTCCTCTCAGGCAGGCAGGTCCTTTTCGAGGAGCTGCCCCTGGGGGATCGGACCAAGGGTGTGGAGCTTCCGGAAAAGCGCTACGATTCCTTCGCGGATATCTTCTGGCGGCCCGATCAACGCAAGCGCCCCCTCTCCGCGCTCACCACGGCCCTGAGCCAGTGGCGCGAAACCAGGCATCAGATCGTGCTTCTCTTTCACAGCGAGCATTCCCGCAACCGGCTTTTCAAGTTGCTGGAGGGCTCGGACCTGTCCTTCAAGACGCGCTATCACCCGGGAGAGTCCGGCATTTACGCCCTGATCTCCGACTTTCACGCCGGTCTGGATCTGACCTGGAAGCATACACTCATCCTTTCCGAGGACATATTGCAACCCTCGGGCCGAAAGGAGGGGGGCAAACGGAAGGCGGACACGGAGTTCCAGGGACTGGAGCGCCTCGAGGAGATCCAGCAGAATGACCTCCTGGTGCACCGGGATTACGGAGTGGGGCAGTTCGCCGGGCTGACCCGCATGAAGGTGGATTCCGGGGGCAACGACTATCTGGTGCTTATCTATGACGGAGGGGACAGGCTCTATGTTCCGGTGGACCGCCTGAATCTGGTCCAGAAATACAAAGGCCCCGAGGGAGTCACGCCGTCCCTGGACAAGCTGGGCAGCAATCGATGGGCCAAGACCAAGGAACGGGTGCGCAAGGCCCTGGAAACCGTGGCCCACGACCTGGTCCAGGTCTACGCCTATCGCACCGTGGCCAAGGGATTCGAGTACCCGGTCGAGGACGAGCTTTACAGGGAGTTCGAGGCCACATTCCCCTTCGAGGAAACAGGGGACCAGGAAAAGGCCATATCCGAGGTTCTCAAGGACATGGAAAGCCCGGAGCCCATGGATCGTCTCGTGTGCGGGGATGCGGGCTTCGGCAAGACCGAGGTGGCCATGCGGGCGGCCTTCAAGGCGGTGTCAGCGGGCAAGCAGGTCGCCCTGATGTGTCCGACCACGGTCCTCGCGGATCAGCACTATCAGAACTTCAAGAGCCGCATGGAGGATTTTGCCATACGGGTGGCCCTGGTGAGCCGCTTCGTACCCGTGAAGCAGCAGAAGGAAATCCTGAGCGCGGCAAGCCGGGGAGAGATCGACATTCTTATCGGAACGCACCGTCTCCTTTCCGAAGATGTCAACTTGCCCCGAATCAGCCTGTTCATCCTTGACGAGGAGCAGCGTTTCGGCGTGCGGCACAAGGAGAAACTCAAGAAGCTGCGCAAGAACCTCGACGTCCTGGCTTTGACAGCCACCCCCATTCCGCGGACGCTGCAGCTCTCCGTGTCCGGCATCCGGAACCTGAGCGTCATCGAGACCCCGCCACAGGACCGCAAGCCGGTGCACACCTCGCTGGTCGAGAGGGATCCGGAAGAGCTCAGGTCCGTTGTCCGCACGGAGCTGGAGAGGGGTGGACAGGTTTTCTGGGTCTATAATAGAGTTAATGGATTGCTTCGCGTACAGGAGTACGTGCAGTCCCTTGTCCCCGAGGCCCGGGTCGGAGTGGCTCACGGACAGATGCGTGAGCGGAGCCTGGAAGACGCCATGTACGGGTTCTGGAAGGGGGACTACGACATTCTGGTATCCACCGCGATCATCGAATCCGGGCTCGACTTCCCCAAAGCCAACACCCTTATCGTGGATCAGGCCCAGATGTTCGGCCTGGGTCAGCTGTATCAGCTTCGCGGCAGGGTGGGCAGAGCCACGGAACAGGCGTACGCCTATTTCGTGGTTCCCTCTGTGGACAACCTCGGCGTCTCGGCTCGCAAAAGGCTGCAGACGGTGCTGGATCTGGACTACCTCGGGGCAGGCTTCCAGGTGGCCATGGAGGATATGCGGCTTCGTGGAGCCGGGAATATCCTGGGCGAGGCCCAGTCCGGCAATATCAGCAAGGTGGGTCTCGATCTGTTCCTGGAGATGCTGGAGCAGGAAGTCAGACGGGTCAAGGGCGACGGGACCCTGCAGGAGACCGAGCCCGAGCTGAACATCGGCTTCGAGGCCAACATCCCCGCGGAGTATATCCGGGAGGACAGGGAGCGCCTGAACTACTACAAGGCGATCTCCTCCTCAGGGAGCTGGGAGGAGCTCGAGCAGTGGCGGGAAGAGCTCAAGGACCGCTTCGGCACGCCCCCTCAGCAGGTGCAGAACCTCTTCGCGGTTCTCGGTCTGAAGAGACAGCTCGCGGGGCTGCAGGTGGAAAAGGCCGACCTTCTCGCAAACCGGGTGGTCCTCAACTGGTCCCAGAACGCCCAGCCGGTTTCGGCACAGCAGATGGTGCACTGGGTTCAACAGCACCAGGACAGGGTTCGCTTCGAGCCCCCGGCCAGACTGGAGTTGCGTTTTGCCGGCAACTCGAGTATTGCGGAGGAGTTAGGGCAAATCGAGGAACTATTGAGTGAATTGGCCCAAACGGCCAATGCCCTGGAGGAACAGCGTGATACGTCGCATTGATGTCCTGGCGAGCTTGTTGGCAATCTTGTTGGTTTTTGTATGTTTTTCCCAGGGTCAGGCCGCAACAGTGAATGAGATCGTGGCTGTTGTGAACGGGGAAGCGATTACGCGCTACGAATTGCAACAGGAGATGCAGAACTCCCCCGCCCAGTCCGCTATGGGATCCATGGGGCTTCAGACCGGGAAGAACGGGGAAAGGGAACGGAAAGTTCTGCGCTCCATGATCAACGAGAGGCTTTTCGTCCAGGAAGCGAAACGATTGGGGATATCCGTCCCTGATGAGGTTGTTCGGAGCCGGCTGGAAAGAATTCGGCAGGAGAACGGCCTGAGCCGTGAAGAGCTCGAGGAGTACTTGCAGGAGCGCGGGCGGAATCTGGATCAGTTCAAGGAGAGGATCCGCAGAAAGATCAAAATCAACCGCCTGCTCAGCTCCATGGTGCGACAGAAGGTCGTGCTGACCGAGGAAGAGATCCGCAGCTACTACAAAGAGCACAAGAACGATTTCCTCCCGCCAAGCGAGGTCGAGCTCTCCGTCATCCTCATGCAAGACAGGCAGGAGCTGAAGGCCTTGCGAGCCCAAATCCGGCAGGGAGAGTTGGCCTTCTCCCAGGCGGCAAGGCGACACTCTGTCGGCCCCAATGCCGAGGAGGGCGGTGACATGGGCGCGGTTGCCTTCGACGATCTCAACAAGCAATTGCGTAATATTGTTCGGGAGCTGGAGCCCGAGCAGGTGAGCCGGGTATTCCCTTTCCGGAATGCCTATGGCCTGGTGCGTCTGGAGACGATGCAGTCAAGCCGTGGGGAGGAGGCCTTTTCCCGCGTTCGGGACGAGGTTCGACAGGAAGCCTATAGCCGCAAGGTGCGGCAGCGCTTTAAAGAGTATGTGGACAAGTTGCGCTCGAAGGCAGTGATCGATATACGGCTCTGAGAGTATGCCCGGTTTGCTTGAACATTCCCGGAATCCGGCAATGGAGCAGGAAGGCGAAAACCGCAGGAGCTGAACCGGGCGCGTGAAGACGCCCAAGGGAGATGGAGCCGGCTATGAGCCTCATGGACATCGGACAGACGCTGAAAAAGGAGCGCAAGCGGCAGCAGCTTTCTCTGGAGGATGTCTACGCCACGACCAAGATCGGCATGGACATTCTTCAGGCCATCGAGGAAGCCGATCTGGACCAGATGCCGCATCTTGTCTACGCACGCGGATTTATTCGCAACTATTCCAATTTCTTGGGTCTTTCCGGCGAAGACATGGTGCAGGCCTTTGATGAGGCCGTGGAGGAGGAAACGGCCCAGGCGTCACACAGGGAACGGGGCCCGGGATTGCGAAGGTCCGCTGAGAAGAAGGGCGGTAAAAAATCCGGCAACAAGCTTTCCGTCGGTTTGGTCCTGGTTCTGGTTCTCGTTCTTGCCGGGCTTGTGTATTCCTTTTTCCTGAGCCCGCCTGCTGAGCAGCCGCAGACCAATAAACAGGCTGTGGCGGAAAATGCTTCCGGCGAGCAAGAGCAAGAGCAAGAGCAGGAGGAAATCGGCACCTCGGAAGAGGCCAACGCCTCGACCAGTGAGGAGGCTGCGGGAACGAACCGCTCCACCGCCGCAGAAGCCGAGGTGAACGGCGAGGACGAGTCCGCGGACGAAATCGAGGGATCCGCGCAGGTTGATCGGAACGCGACCCGGATTCCCCTGTCAGAAGCTGAACAGGACAGCGAGGACAACCGTTCCACCGAAGCGAACAACGCCACTGTCCAGCTGGCGAGCCACGAGCTTCGCATCGTCGCGTCCGAGGCCTGCTGGATCAATGTCGATGTGGAGGACGGGGTTCGGGACTTCTATCTTGAACCGGGAAAGGAGCGGACTATCCAATTCCGTGGTGCTGGAACCTTCATTTTGGGCAATGCCGGAGGAGTCACCCTGTATCTGGACGGGGAGGAATACCCTGTTCAGGCCGAATCCGGCGAGGTCAGGGAGATTACACTCCCGTGACCCGTGAGGCTGGTGTGCCCCGATGCTCCCAGAGGAGTTCAGTCAGGAGGTTGTGATCCTCAAGACAGGCCGTTTCCGGGAGGCCGATCTGTGGTTGCGTTTTCTCGCCCCGGATCAGGGAGTGATGACGGCCTTCGCTTTCGGGGGCCTGAAAAGCCGCAGGCGATTTCCGGGCTGCCTGGAGCCGCTGAGCCGAGTGCTCTTCAAGATCGCCAGGCAGCGCAATTCCGGGTACTATTTCCTGCGCGAGGGAGCGCTGCTGGACCGGTTCAGCGAGCTGCACAGACACACCTCGAGGATGGGCATGGCGATTAACTGCGCCAAGTTCGTGGAAGCCGCCCATATCGGAATCGAGGGTTCGGGCAGGGTCTTCGGCCTGCTTCGGGACACCCTGGGTCTGCTCAATGAGTCGGAGCACGTTCCGAGCAACCTTCCGCTCTATTTTCGCGGCAGACTGACCTCGGACTACGGATATCGCCCGGAATTCGGCAGGTGCGTCTCCTGTGGCGCGGCCGCGTCACGGCTGGAACGCGCGGGATTCTCCCTTGCGCGAGGAGTTT
>CAYNCR010000076.1:0-10758 GCA_964395575.1 uncultured Desulfohalobiaceae bacterium | reverse complement strand
AAATGGGCGTGGGAAGCCGAATGATTGCCGATCTCGATCCCCTCGGACTGGAGCCGCCTGAGCTCGTCCCATCCCAGGTATCCGGGGTCGCCGACATTCCCGGTCTGCACGAAAAGGGTGGCCGTGAAGCCGTATTCCCGGAGCAGGGGCATGGCACCGGAGAGAAAGGAGGTATACCCGTCGTCCACAGTCAGGACCACGCTTTTCTCCGCTATCCCCTCCCCGGAACGCAAACGGGACAGGGCCTGGCCCAGGGTGAGCACGGTGTAGTCGTTTTCGCTCAGGAACTGCAACTGGGACTCGAAAACGTCCAGGGGAATGTTCGTGGAGGGATAGCGGTTGTCTCCGAAGCGGTGATACGCAAAGCAGGGGACGGACTTTGTGGTGTCCTTTTCGGAAGCTTGTTCTTCGGCGGCCTGGACGGGAGCAGCGGGAGCAAGGGTTATGATGGCCAAGGCCACGCTGATAACGGCGCAGATCCCCGCCTTGCATCCTGTAGACGGACGTGCGGCCGATATGAGCCGTCTAATGGCTCCCATCCTTCCGTAGCTCTTGCGGACGGCGCCAAATCCCGATCTTATCGGTTTTCGGGCTTTGCTTGAGCAGGCCGTCCGTATCAGAGGGTGGCGCGTCTTTGTGAGCGGGCTCAGCTTCATGTCCCTTTCCTCACATGGATGGGGTTGAGCTGTTCCAACAATGGATTATTATGGTTCAGGCGTCTTTCCCGGTCAATATATATGATTCCGGGCCTCGCCGAGAGGCGCTGCGCCGGTTGAGCCGGGCGAAATACATGGAATCGGCTATCGCGCCCATAAGCGACTGGTTATGATTTTGTCGGTCAGGGAGGGATGCCCGTTTCAGGAGGGGTGTTCGCAAACGGTGTTGACAAAAATCCAATCCGAGCGGAGTCTAGGATGGAATCGCACCGCTTGAGTGAATGAGATGCCGAAGGTCCGGACGGACGGCGCTCGAGTATTTCTGTCCCAAAGAAGGGGCCTCCAACTATGGAATTGTCCGAATCAACCGAGCAGGGCATTGCCACGGAAGATGTTCCCAAAGAGGAAATACAGGCCGTGGAAGGGGTCTTGTCCAAGCTCATCCTGGCCATGAAGCAGGCGAATCTGTACCCCGAGGACCATTCTATTTCCCGGGAGGCCATCAACGAGCTTTGTCGTTCCGTGGAGAAGTTCATCGAAAGATACGGGGAGCTGGTGCTGGAGGTGGGAAGGGACGGCTTTCGCTACAAGGACCATAACCTGACCCCAATCACGGGAAGCAGGGATGTCTCCTCCAGGTGTCATCGCGACGGTATCGAATGGCTCATATTCGCCGCAGGCATCGCTCATAAGGAGTTGAGAACATTCGTGGATATTGTGAATGCGCACCAGATCATCGGCGACGAGGAGGAGGGGGATATTGTTACGAGCCTGTGGGAGGCCGACCTCCAGGGCATTCGTTACTATACGGACAACGCCATCTGGCGCAACGAGCCCTTGCTCGATCTTTCGCGGTTTCAGGTGGAAGGACGTGAGAAGGGGAGACAGGGGGGCTCCGGGGAGGAGCAGGAGCTCGCTCAGGCCAAAAACATTCTCGATCCATCCACGGACAAGAACCTCTGGCAGCTTACCGCTGAGGAGATCGAAATAACGCGGCAGATGGTCCGCGAAGAGGAAAAAAGGGATCATACCGGCGATATCTTCGACGTGCTTCTGGTTATCCTGGAGCAGCAGCGCACCAGGGAGGAGGTGGTCACGGCACTGGGCATTATCCGCGAGTGTTTCGCGAAGACCATTGCCAGGGGCCTTTTCCGCCATACCGCCCTCTTTTTGAAACAGATTCATCGCATACACCAGCAGTACGCAAAGGAAAGGCATTGGGCGCTGTCGCATTTGGATGAATTTTTGCAGAGCATCTCCGGCTCCCGGGTTCTGTCTTCCCTGCAGGAATACCTGCACAAGGCGGGAGCAAACGACGAGGAACAGGCAAAGCAGTTGCAGTTCATGGTGACCCAGCTTCCGGCGGAGAGTGTGGAAGCTCTGGTTCCCATGATTCCCAATGCGGGTGCGTGGGGTGAAACACTGCGTAAGGCGGTTCGGGAGCTTGCCCACAGGAATATCCGCCCCCTGGCGCGTCTGGCGCGGAATGCGGAGCCGGACGTCTCTCGGGAAGCCCTGGTTGTCCTGGGCGGAATGGCCCACGAGCAGGCGTCAGGCATTCTGCGGGAAATGACCGGTTCCCGGAATGCCGCAGTACGCCGGGCGGCGGTCCAGGGACTGATCGAACAGGGAACAGAGGATTGGCAGGAGCTTGTCTCCTTTCTCGCGGATTCCGAGGCGGGGGTCCGCCGCACCGTTTTTCGTTTCCTTTCGCGCAGGCGCAGCCCGGAAGTGGAATCCGCGGTGAAGCAGTACATCCAGGAGGGCGAGTTCAGCCGACGGGATGCGACCTTTCTGTATTCCCTCTATCGGGTGCTGGGCAGTTGCGGGGCGCAGCACTCCGAGGAATTCCTGCGGCAAAAGCTGTTCTCCGAGCCGGCAATGGTCGGGGGAGTTCGGGCTGTGCATCGCAAAGGGGCCGCAATGGGGCTCAAGCTCATGAATAGTGTGAGTGCTCGAGAGACAGTCTCCCGGGCTTCCAGAAGCCTTTGGCCCACTGTTCGTCGGGCTGCCCAACAGGCAATGGAGCAGACAGATGTCTCCTGAAGCGGACTTGGACGGGAAAAAGACCGAGCAGGATGGCGCAGAACGGCCGGAGGAAAGCTTCGCCAGGGCCTTTATGCGCTTGATCCAAATGGCCCGTTTGCACAGGGCGCAAAATCGCCTGGTCCTGGAAATGGCGGGAGAGTTCATCCGGGCGGGTCGGAAGCTGCTCGAGGACGACTCCTTCATCGCCGTGGAGACCAGGCACAGCCGTCTTTTCGTTCAAGGTCAGAGGATCCTGTTCAAGAAGCAGAACGCGGTGTTCATCCTCTCCCTCTTGAGCTATTTCGAGCGCCTGGGGATCTACGGGTTCGAGTTCAACGCGCAGTTCGCGGAGATCACCAAGGAGCAGGCCTGTCATTTTGTTCAGGAAATCCTCGAGGCGTTGCAGAGTACCTATCCCCTGGAGCTGCTGGATCAACGGCTCGATACCGAGGCCCATGAGTGGGCCGGTATCATCTATACCCTCCGTCAGAGCCACAGCGAGATATCCTCGGAAGAAAAAGCGGAGATCGTGCACCAGCTCTACTCCACTTCCTACAACGCCGTTCAGGAAGTGAGCGAAAAGCTCATGAACAACCAGACCGCAGGCGTGCGCAAGCCCCTGCGCGTGGTTCAGGATATCGCGGACCTCGCCTTTGTGGACAAGTCCATCCTCATGGGGTCCATGACCATCCGCGACTACGACGACTACACCTTCACCCACTCGGTCAACGTGGCTATCCAGACCATATGTCTGGGCCACGAGCTGGGCCTTTCGCGCCACTCCCTGGTTCGCCTGGGGATATGCGGGCTTTTTCACGATCTGGGCAAGGTGGACATTCCCCAGGAGATCATTAACAAGCCGGGACCGCTGACCGCGAGCGAATTCCGCACAGTGAAGCACCACTCCCTGAACAGCGTGCGCCGCATGATCAGGCTGGAGGCCTCTCCGGACCTGCTCGCAGGTATCATTCTGCCTCCCTTCGAGCATCACCTTCGCTACGATCTCCAGGGGTATCCCGAGGTCGGCTGGAAGGCGAAAGTGAGCTTCTTCGGAAGAATCGTGCAGATCTGCGACGTGTACGACGCTCTGACCTCCTCGCGGGTCTATCGCTCCAATCCTCTGAGCCCGGATCGGGCCATAGGAATGATGCTCCGGGATTCGGGGAAGGCCTTTGATCCCGTTCTGCTCAAATGGTTCGTGAACATGCACGGGGTGCTGCCCGTGGGTACGGTAGTGGGGCTCAATACCGGCGAGCTTGGGGTTGTCTGCGACGGAGGCGATCTGCGGGAGAAACGCCACCCGCGCTTTGTCATCCTGCAAGAGGCGGAAGACGGATATCAGCGCAAGGAAGTGATCGATTTGAATCAGTCCAGTACCCAGAATGGCCGGGAAAGCCCCAAGATCCGCAGCACGCATCATCCGGGCGAATTCGGGATTCAGCCTTTCGTCCATCTGGCGGGTGTGTAGCAGGGGGAAGCGCCTTTGAAATTGCCCGGAGATGGCTCTTGCGGAGCACATCTCCTTGAATTACAAGGAAGAAGAAATGAGCGGGGCTTGCCCTGCATCCCTCAGGGTGCTCGGGCTCGCCTCGCATTTTCATGCTCTCTTGTCAGGGCTCTGTGCGCGCATGCCCAATAGATTGGGGGCCAAATGAACCGCGCGGAAAAAGGACCAAATGCAAGCGCTCTTTCGGGAGGAGCACATGCACGAATATCCCATGGACACAAAGAGGATGAGCAGGTGGATTCCGGCGTGGGCGGCCTTGAGCCTTTTGCTGGGACTTGCCGTTTTTTTGGGGGGCTGCGGGGACCGGCCCGCGGAAGATGAGGCAAACACCCTGCGAGGGGTCCTGCAAAACGTGAAGCTGCCGCCGCTCAAGGGCGATCTTCCCGAAAAAGGAGAGGGAAGCGTACGCGGGGATCCCCTGCCCAAGCTGGATGAGATCGAGGCTCAGGCTCCGGATCTGTCGGAGCGGTTTCCGAAGTTGCCGAACTTTTCCGGGATGCTCGATGTGCAGGAGAAAAAGCGTCGCTTTTTCGATTTCATGAGCGACCTTTTGCAGGCCGAGAACATCCGGATCAGGCAGGAGCGCTTTCGACTGGTTAAGCTCTACCGCGCCTTTTTGCGGGGAGAGGCGCCTGAGGGGGAGGATCGTGTCTGGCTCCAGTCCCTGTGCCGCAAGTACAGGGAGTCCTTCGGGGACGGGGCGGATGCGGAGCTCTTCCGCAATCTCCTGGTCAAGGTGGATATCGTGCCTCTCGACCTGGGCATTGCCCAGGCGGCCAACGAGTCCGCCTGGGGGGCCTCTCGGTTCGCCCGCAAAGGGAACAATCTCTTCGGGCAGTGGTGCTTCGAACAGGGCTGCGGGCTGGTTCCCCTGCGCAGGAGCGCCGGCTCCACCCACGAGGTCCAGACCTATCCCTCGCCCAGGCACTCCGTCCGGGACTACATGAAGAATCTGAATTCCCATCCCGCTTACCGCGAGTTCCGCGTCATCAGATACAGACAGCGAAAGAGCGGCTCCGGGCTCGACGGCGGCGAGCTTGCCGAAGGGCTGCTCGCCTATTCCGGCATCGGCCATGAGTACGTGAGCAGGCTGCGGAGCATTATGGAGCAGTACGAGACCTACAGGGCGAAAGCTCAGGCCGAAGAGGATAGCAAGCAGGGATAGCTCATTTTCATCCGGAAACGAGCTTGCGGAAGGAGGCGAGATCATGGCCTATGGGGCGCGATTCTGGACATTGTTCTTGTGTTTTCTGATCCTTGGAGCCCATCTTCTTGCGGCCGCCCCGGTTTTCGGGTCCGTGGAGCGGGTCACGCTCTATCCCCGGGGGGCGTCCGTTTTGCAGCGCGTGGATCTGGAGAAGGAACGGTCTCAGGTTGAGCTGTTTCTGCCCGGTGAGGCGCGCAAGGATACGCTCCGGGTCCGGTCCGGAGCGGGCAGGGTGCAGGGCGTGTCCGTGAAAAAGGACCAGCGCGGGGCGGATCCGGAAAGGATCGCCGAGCTCAAGCGCCGTATCGAGGAGCTGGAGCGGAAAAAGGCACAAACGCGGAACGATCTGGAGCGCCTGGGCAAGCTTATCGCCTTCTACGAGGACAAGGTCTCAGCGGAGACCAAAGGAGCGAAACAGACCGCCGAGATGGCCGATCTGCTCGACGAATCCCTGAAAGGCCTCTACGGAAAGCGCCTTGCCTCCAGGCAGCGGCGCGACGAGATCAAGAGCGAGCTGCGGGAGGCCAGAAAGCGACTCAAAGAGCTCACCGGAATGTCGGAGAGCATCTGGCGGGTGCGGGTGCATCTGGAAGAGGCCCTGCCAGAGGGTGCCACTCTCGAATACAGCTATTACCTGGATTCCGCCTCCTGGAGCCCGGAATACACCCTGAACGCCCTGCCCGAGGAGGACCGGGTGGATCTGGTCTGGCGGGCACAGGTGGTGCAGCGCTCCGGATCGGATTGGCGCGATGCGGATCTGCGAGTCGCCACCGCATCCAGGAGCTTCCGGACCGATCCGCCGCAGGTGCGGGAATGGGTGATCCGCCCGGCACGAGCCCAAAAAATGGCTGGAGACGCGGAGGCCCTCTCAGCACAGGCCCGGCAAAAAGAGGCGCCCCAGGAGCCGCAGCGCGAGCGCGCCTTTTCCGCTGACATTTACGAGCTGGGGCGGAGGAATCTCCCGGCTGGGGACAAGCAGCGTCTGACACTGAGAAGGCTCAGTCTCCCAGCAGACTTGGTCCACCTCCTGCGGCCCCTGGACGGTCGGGAATGCTTCATCCGGGCGAATATCCGGTCCGAGGAACGCATGCGGCTGCCCCAGGGAAAGGCCTCACTGGAGCTGGAGGGCACTTATGTGGGGCAGAGCGCCTTTTCCATGCGGGGCAAAGAGGCCACTGTCTCCTTTGGCGTCGATCGCGACGTTGTCGCCGAGGTGGCGCGCCTGACCAAGAGGGGCGGCAAGCAGGGATTTTTTCAGGGTGAAAAGACCTACCAGTGGGGCTGGCGCTTCACGATTGCCAATACGCGGGATCAGGCCATACGGCTGCGGCTGGAGCTGCCCTGGCCCAGGCTTCGCAGTGATGAGATCGAGCTGGAGCCGCTCCACGATTTTTCCGAGGAGGATGTGCGCGAGCACAGGGCGGTCAAGGAGTTGGATCTTTCTGCCTCGAGCAATGCGACCGTGGAATACGGGATCCGTATCGTCTATCCCAAGGAGATGGAGCTCGACTTCGGCAGGTTCTAGGGTCTTGTCACCTCAAGCCACTGTATTCATTTATGTCTCTGCAACTGGTTTTTTGAATTCCTCTTTGACGACACATGAAACATGACAAGACACTAGCAGAATGCAGTGTGTCTGGGATCGATGGGGTTATTGAGACCGTTCAGTCCCTCACGGATGTCAACTCCACTGCGACCTCTTGCTTCTTTCTTGTGCCGAGCACGGGAACATTTTTTGAGCAGCATCTGTTTGATAGGGGTTTGGCTTCAAGCTGCTAGAGGGCGGATGCCGATATGTTCCTTGCAGTCCTTGAGCCTTTGCGGGAGCCACTCGGGGTGAGCGAAGCCGCAGCACATCCAAGGAATGCGGCATGAGGTGGCGAAAAGCGGTGGAGATGGCCCGCATCCGTGAACAGGGTGCTGTGAATGAAGCGAAGAGGAGCGGTGGGGCGTCACAGCTGTGCAGTTGTCATCATCAGTGCCTTGCTTGATGATAATCCTGTCCGCGGGGCAAGAAAGTAGAACGAAAAAGCGCTGGAAACCGTGGAAATTGATATGAAAGGACTTTTGCGCAAGGATGTGGGGCAGGCATTGCAGGACGGCATGATGCCGATTGTGCCGTTCATCATGTCCATACGCTATTCCAGGCTTATGGGCTGGAAGTCATCGGCGAATGTATCCTTTGATCAGGTGCTCTCGGAATGGGGCGTCACCAGAGAGGATCTGCCCCGTCTCAGACGGATTCTGCAAAGAAGCTGCCTCGGCTTTCTGGCCTGGGTTTTCCTCGGGGTCCTGATCAGCGTCTATGCCAGTTTCTGGACCCCTCCGCATGCGGCATTACTGGAGGACTTCGGGATATTCATGGGTGGAGTGGCCCTGATCGTGTGCTTGACCAGGGGATTTCTCCTGCTTGTTCTGGTTCGGGAAAAGCCCCTCAGATGGTGGGATCTGTTAACCGGGAACTGGTGAGGGGCAAGCGGAGTATCTCCGCGATATGGGGACTGGAGCAGTGTCGTTTCCCAACCGTGATCCGCGGTCCAATCCAAGAATTTGAAATCTGCGGTCATCCCTCCTCGGACTCTTCCAACCCCGTTTTCCAGAAGTCCACTTCAATCTTGCGGTGAGCCAAGTCGTACCATTCGCCATCGGCATGATATCCCTTTTTCAACCCCAGGTTGTGGCGGGAGTAGGTAAAAACCTCCTTGCCTTCGCTGGGGAGGACGAGCTCGGCCGGTATCCAGCCTGAGTCAGTCATTCCTCCTCCTGTGTGCATTTGGTTTCAATGCAATTGCATGGCCGTCACGCCGCAAAAAAGATCAAGATACTCAGTCCAATTCTTATCAATCAAGCCAATGGGCCAAACGTGTCAGCAGTCCGGAAATTCTACCTGTCGCGGAGCAGGTGTGTTCAGGCTTTTCAAGAGTTGGATTCCTTCGAAAGATAGCCGTATTTTGGTCCCATTGTCCGTAAGACAGAAGATAAGTATTTTAGCAGCCTGATAAGGACTTTTCAACAGACTGCTCCTCCCAGTAATGGGTACCGCACTCCAAAAATTCAAAATCTTCAGTTATTCTTCACTTGATTGGATTCTTGGAGAACCCTGATAAAACGCTCTACCAGCTCAGGGTCGAATTGCGTTCCCGCACATCGTTGAAGCTCGGCAATTGCTTTTTCTCGAGTCATAGCCTTTCGATAGGGGCGGTCACTCGTCATTGCGTCGTACGCATCGGATATGGCCAGGATACGGCAGGGTAGAGGGATATCCTCACCGGACAGACCCAAGGGATAGCCCTGGCCGTCCCAGTGTTCGTGGTGCTTGAGGATATAGTCCGCTATAGGTTCCAGGTCGGGCACAGAGGAGGCGATACGATGGCCTATCTCGCAGTGCTGGCGCATCTGCTGCCATTCATATTCCGTCAGAGGCCCGGACTTGAACAGGATGCGATCAGGGATTCCCACCTTGCCCAGATCATGGAAGCGGGCGAGTAAGGACAGGTCGTTTACAAAATCGTGCGAAAGATTGAGTGAGTGGGCCAAAGAAGAAGCCAGCTCCTGCAGGCGGTCGCAGTGGCCCTCGGTGTCGAAGTCCCTGGCCTGCATGGAATAAAGAAGGGCTTGCAGGATAGCATTACGGGCGCTTCCCTCGCGCTGAATCTTCTCCCGGTACATCCGATTGTCCGCCTCGCGGAAAATGGCGTGCATATCCGCTGTTTCCCCTACACCCAAGGCGTGGCCCATGGACAGGGAGAGCGGAATTTCCTGTTTTCTGCTGTTGTAGTCCTGCACGGACTGGCGCAGTCGCTGCATCATGTGCTCCACCACCTCCGGCTCTGTCTTCGTGAGCAGGATAGTGAACTCATCTCCTCCGATTCTGGCAATGATGTCGCTGGAACGGAAATTTTGTCGCAGAAGCTCGGCGGCGTTGACGAGCATATTGTCACCGGCTTCGTGTCCCAGGGTGTCGTTGACAAACTTTAATCCGTCCACGTCGCAGACTATGACCCCCAAAGGATTGTATCGCCCGTCTGAGAGCCGCTTCATCTCTTCCTCGAAGAAGTTGCGGTTGTAGAGGCCTGTCAGAGAGTCCTTGAGGCTCATTTCCCTGAGTTTTTTCTCCATTTGCTTGCGCTCGGTGATGTCGTGCATCGTAACGACCGCACCAATCAACGTGCCCGTCCCGTCGATCAGCGCCTGCCCACTGCACACCAGATTATAAGGGTGGCTGTGTTTGGGCGCGACAACGATCTCTGCATTGAAAACACGCTCGCCTTGTAGGGCGCGGAAGAGGGGGATGTCCTCCTTGGGCAGCAGAGTGACCCCATCCTCCTGATACAGGTCATAGTACTCGGCCCATTGATCTGACGGGATCGGCTGCTCAGGCAGGCCGTGCAACCGTCGCGCAGTTTCGTTGAACCGGACAATCCGCCCTTCCGCATCACAAATGACAATGGCTTCTTCGATATTGTCGATTACGGCAGACAGATATGCCCGTTCGTTTTCAATTGCCTCCTCCGCCTGCTTGCGATCGGTAATGTCGGTAATGAATCCTTCCAGGAACTGGAGTCCCTCTTCCTCGTAAACATAAGTCCCCTGTTCCCAGACGTGTTTCTCTTTCCCCTCAGCTGTAATGATCCTGTATTCCACTTCAAAGCTGCCGCTTTGCTCCAAACCCTGTTGCACCTTTTTCCAGACTTTGTCCTCGTCTGCAGGGTTGATGAGATCCGCGTAGCAGAGTGTCCGGTTTTCGATCAGGTCTTCCACCGTATATCCGGTTAACCCGAGGCAGCCCTTGCTCACAAAGAGCATGGTCCAATAGGGATCGTTGAGGCATCGATACGCCATGCCCGGCAGATTCCCCATGAGGGTCGCAAGCTGCCTCTGTGACTCCTGGAGTGCCTCTACGTTCCGTTTCCGTTCGGTGATATCCTGAACGGTTCCGGAAAGCAGCAAGGGCTCTCCGTCAGTTGTGCGTTCCGTGACTTTCCCCCGATCCAGGACCCAGGCCCAGCTCCCGTCCCTGCGGCGTACCCGGATTTCGCATTCGTAGACGTCCAGACGGCCGCTCAAGTGGTCGGCTATGAAGCGATCCGACTTTTCAAGGTCCTCGGGATGGAGCAATTCCCTCCAGGAATACAGATCCATCTCCGAAAATTCGTCCGTGTCGTATCCCAGGCGGTGCAACCAGGACACGTCGAAAAAAAGCTCCAGGGTCTGGATATTTCGCTCCCAGATGCCGGCGTCGGTTCCTTCTACGACATTGGCCAGCCGCCGGCTTTGCTTCCGCAAGAGCTCTTCCTGGCGATACTGCTCTGTCACATCGCGAAAGACGAGCACCACTCCCGTGATCGAGCCCTCGTCGC
>CAYNCR010000075.1:0-10992 GCA_964395575.1 uncultured Desulfohalobiaceae bacterium | reverse complement strand
GGTCACCTTTTCCACGTCCGCGGCCACGCCCGCCTCCTGCAGGGCGTTCATGACCGCCTGCTCCGTTTGATTGCACTTGGGGCATCCAGGCCCGAGTACCTTGATCTCCATGATTGGACCTCCTTGTATTGGGTTGCCATGTGTTTTACGCGATGAACGCGCCGTAGAACATCCCCAGGATGGTGGACAGAATCACCACGATTGTGGCGAATGTGCCCGTCTTTTTCCAGCCCATGACACTGCCGATCACAATCAGGTTGGGCAGGGACAGGGCCGGTCCGGCCAGGAGCATGGTCAGGGCCGGGCCCTGGCCCATGCCTGAGCCCAAAAGGCCCTGGATAATGGGCACCTCGGTGAGAGTGGCGAAGTACATGAGCGCCGAGGCCAGGGCGGCGAAGACATTGGCGAAGACGGTGTTGCCCCCCACCAGATCGGCCACGAAGCGTTCCGGGATCAGGGCGGCGTGGTCCGGACGGCCCAGGAAGAACCCGGCGAAGAGCACGCCCGCGAAGAGCAGGGGAAAGATCTGCTTCATGAAGCCCCAGGTGGAGTCTACCCATTCCCGGAGCTCCTGGCGCTGGAACCAGGACTTGAGCATGAGGCCCAGGATCACCAGAAGGATCCCGGTGACGTACCACTTGGCCTCGAAAATGGCCCGCCAGATGAAGGCGGCATCCTGCCCCGGATTGGCGAAGGCGGCGAATATGAGGATGAGTACCAGGACCAGCATGTACAGGCCCTGCTGGGCAAGACTGCGTCCGCCTTCCTCATCGGGGAGGTGCATTTCGCTCGTCTTCCGCTGCTCGTCTTCGCGACGAAAGATGAAGTGCATGAGCAGGCCGATGATGGCGGCGAAGGCCACCGCGCCGATGGCCCGGGCCAAACCCAGCTCCCAGCCCAGCACCCTGGCGGTGAAGACGATGGCCAGCACGTTGATTGCCGGTCCGGAATAGAGAAAGGCCGTAGCCGGACCGATTCCGGCCCCGCGGGAGTAGATGCCAGCGAACAGGGGAAGGACCGTGCAGGAGCACACGGCCAGGATCGTGCCGGACACCGAGGCCACGGAATAGGACAGCAGCTTGTTGGCCTGGGCCCCGAAGTACTTGAGCACCGAGGCCTGGGAGACGAAGACAGCGATGGCCCCGGCGATGAAGAAGGCCGGGATGAGGCAGGTGATGACGTGCTGCCGGGCGTACTCCCGAAGCATCATGAAAGCCTCCAGGCCCGCCTGGCGGATGATCTCGTGATTCCAGGGCACATAGTAGGCCACCAGGAAGAAGAGCACGAGCAACAGCAGCTTGTAGCGTTCTTTGATGTTCATGGTCGCCTCCGCGGAAAGTTTTTATGCGTATTTGGCAAAATAACCAATAAAAAGCGCTTGTCCGTGTTCCGGAGACAGACTGCTCGGACTAGTCTTCCTCGGTCTCTCGAAAATCACGGAGGCCATCCATCTGCCGCTGGATGTTGGACTGGACCATGTTCTCCAGACAGGAGAAGAAGTCGAGTACGCAGGGAGCGGCCAGGTGATAGTGCATCTGGGTGCCCCGTTTCTCGTAGTCCACGATTCCCGCCTCGCGCAACAGGGACAGGTGCTTGGACACAGTGGAGGTGTCCGCGCCCACCATCTCGGTCAGCTCGCAGACGCATCGATCCCCGCGGCTCAGCTCCTCCACCATGAAGAGCCGGGTGGGATGGCCCAGGGCCTTCATGATTCGGGCCCGGGTTTCGTAGCGGTCGCGAATTTCTCGGTTCATGTTCGCCTCCATTGTCTATTTGGCATAATAACCAAATTTGGCCTTCTGTCAAGTGGTGATGCACAACGAGTCAAGAATGGTGACAGGATTTACATGATCAACAGGATCTTCCCGGAAAAAGACCCTGTTCTTTTTCCGGGACGTCTCCATAAGTCCTGTCAATCCTGTTCATCCTGTCCTTCTCTTTTGGGGCCGGTTTATCCATCGCCCGGCAATCACTTCCCCGCCATCCAGTCCATGAGGCGCTCCTGGGCGCGAAGGGCCGCCTGCCTCCGATCCCATCCATCATGCAGAACCTGCCCCAGGTGTTCCCCGGCCCGCGCCGCGGCGTGCATGGCTTCCGGCTGATCCTCGACCCTGGGAGTGATTTCCGGTCCTATCTTCACGTTCTCCCCGTGACGCATGCGGGGCACGCCGATGCCGCAGGTCTCGCCATAGCCGCAGAAATAGCAGGGGGCCGCTCCGGTGGCGGTCACAGTGGCCACGGGCTCGATGAGATTGAACAGGAAGAACTTCTGGATGTCCCCGGCCGGTGGGCAGCCGTCCATGCCGCCCACTCCGACGGCCACTCCGGGCTTGCCCCAGAGCAGATCCCCCTCCCTGTGTCGGAACTGGAACCAGCGTTCCAGAAAGGCCCGGGTCAGGGCGTTGCAGCCGGAGAAATGGTTGGGCGCACCCACCACATAGGCATCTGCCTGGGCCACCGCCTCGCGCAGGGGGGCCATGTCGTCCTCAAGCTTGCACACATTGTCCGCGGCACAGCCAAGACACCCCGTGCACCCCGAGATGCTGCGGCCCCGCAGGGACAGGAGCTCGTGCTCCAGCCCGGTGTGCTCAAGAACCGCGCCAACCAGTGTCTTTGTGCCGGAGATGTCTTCCCTGCGAGGGCTCCCGGATATACCCAGTATGCGCATAGTGTTCCCGCCTTGCTTTTTTGCGGCTATCCTATTGTGTTGCGTCTCCGGAAGCAAGGCAGGCCATGGCGGTGAGAGGGTGAGTATGGTAGAAAGTATTATGGCGCGTGTTCCATTGCCTACCCAACAGGAGGTCTATATATGACACGATCCGGTGCGATCCTTTGGCTGGAGGAGACCGGGATGCAGGACGTCGGGGAAGTGGGAGGAAAGAACGCCTCTCTGGGAGCCATGATCCGCGAGCTCAAACAGGAGGGCATCAGGGTTCCGGACGGGTTCGCGACCACTGCAGAGACCTATTGGCGGGTCATCCAGGAGAACGGTCTGGACGAGGTCATTCGGGATCTGGTGAACGACCTGGAGCAGGGCAGAAAGCAGCTTCCGGAGGTGGGGCGGAGCATCCGGACCCGGGTGCAGGATCTTGTCTGGCCCGAGGATGCGGAAGCCGAGATTCGGCAGGCCTATCGCCGGATGTCTGAGCAGTACCAAACCGAAGCAGTGGATGTGGCGGTCCGAAGCAGCGCCACGGCAGAGGACCTGCCAGAGTCGAGCTTTGCCGGACAGCAGGAGAGCTTTCTCAATATCGTGGGCGAGAATCAGCTCCTGGAGGCCATCCGCAACTGTTACGCCTCCCTGTTTACCGATCGGGCGATCAGCTATCGCCAGGAGCGGGGCTTCGATCATCTCAAGGTGGCCCTGTCCGCGGGAGTGCAGAAAATGGTCCGCTCCGATCTGGCCGGCTCGGGAGTAATGTTCTCCATCGATACGGAAACCGGCTTTCCCCATACTGTCATCATCAATGCCGCCTGGGGGCTGGGGGAGAACGTGGTGCAGGGGACCGTGACCCCGGACGAGTACAGGGTTTTCAAGCCCCTGCTCAACGACGGGCGCTACCGGCCCATCGTGGAAAAGGCGCTGGGATTCAAGGAGCGCAAGATGGTTTATGCGGAGGGCGGAACCAAGCGAACCAAGAACGTGTTCACCACTGCGGAGGAAAAGGGCGCCTATGTGCTCGATGAGGATGAAATCCTGCAGCTGGCGCGGTGGGCCACCATCGCGGAGGAGCACTACGGGCAGGCCCTGGACATGGAATGGGCCAAGGACGGCCGGTCCGGGCTGACCTATCTGGTCCAGGCCCGGCCGGAAACGGTGCAGTCCCAAAAGGAGGCCTCCTCCCTGAAGCACTACACCCTGAAGCAGAGCGGAGAGCAGCTCCTTTCCGGGCTGAGCATCGGCGACGCCATAGCCGCCGGGCCGGTTTGCCGCATTCGCAGCGCCTCGGAAATCGAACAGTTCCGGGAGGGCTCGATCCTGGTCACGGAAATGACCGATCCGGACTGGGTTCCGGTGATGAAGAAGGCAGCGGGGATTATCACCGACCACGGGGGGCGCACCTGTCATGCGGCCATTGTCAGCCGGGAGCTGGGCGTTCCCGCGATCGTGGGGACCAGCAGCGGAACCCAGGTCCTGAGTGACGGCAGAGAGATCACCATGACCTGCGCCGAGGGCGAGGAGGGGCTGGTCTACGACGGGATTCTGGACTACGAGGTGAGCGAGGTTTCCCTCCAGGATATCCCCGAGACACAGACACGGATCATGATGAACATCGGCAGCCCCACTGCTGCCTATCGCTGGTGGCGGCTTCCCTGCCAGGGGATTGGCCTGGCCCGTATGGAGTTCATCATCAACAACATCATCAAGATCCATCCCATGGCCCTGCTTTATCCCCATCTGATCCGGGACCGGGAGGCCAAGAACTGGATCGACATGCTCACCTACAGCTACGAGAACAAGCCGGAGTACTTCCTGGAGCACCTCTCGCGCGGCATCGCCAAGATCGCCGCCTCCCAGCATCCCCATCCGGTTATCGTGCGCATGAGCGATTTCAAGAGCAACGAATACGCCAACCTCATAGGCGGCAGCGCCTTCGAGGATCCGGAAAACAATCCCATGCTCGGATTCCGCGGGGCGTCGCGCTATTACAGCCCCGGCTATCGCGAAGGGTTCGATCTGGAATGTCAGGCGGTCAAGCGGGTCCGGGACGAGATAGGCCTCACCAACGTGGTGCTCATGATCCCCTTTTGCCGCACTCTGGACGAGGCGGACCGGGTGCTGGAGGTCATGGCGGAGAACGGGCTCAGACAGGGGGAGAACGGCCTACAGATCTACGTCATGTGCGAGATTCCCTCCAATGTGATCCTCGCGGAGGAGTTCGCCCGCCGCTTCGACGGGTTCTCCATAGGATCCAACGATCTGGCCCAGCTCGTTCTCGGCGTGGACCGGGACTCGGACAAGCTGCGGCATCTCTTCGAAGAGCGCAACGAGGCGGTGAAACGGTTCATCAGCGAGCTCCTGCGGCGGATCAAGGAGACGGTGCCGGAGTGCAAGGTGGGCATCTGCGGCCAGGCGCCGAGCGACTATCCCGATTTCGCGGAGTTCCTGGTCCAGGAGGGAATCGACTCCATCTCCCTGAATCCGGACAGCGTGCTCAGCGTCAAGAAGCGGATCTCGCAGTTCGAGGCGGGCCGGTCCTGACTACTCTCCCTCCTCTAGGGGGGGCTTTCCCGACGGGAAGTCCTCGCCGTTGATCCGGGGGTGGTACTTGACAGCCACAAGGGTGATGTCGTCCTCCTGTCGGGCCCCGCCGCGGAAGGATTGCAGGGAGTCCACGATGATGCGGCAGATCTGTTCCGTGGTTTTCTCCGCGTTTTCCGCCAGGATCGTCTGCACGCGCTCCCTGCCGAACATCTCCCGCGTGGGGCTCCGCGCCTCGCGGATCCCGTCCGTTCCGATGAGCAGGATGTCTCCCGGCTCCATGACCAGATGCTGTTGCCTCTCGTGGGACACATAGGCGGATATGCCCAAGGGCATTCCCGAGCTTTGGATCTCTTCCACCTTTCCGCTGCGGGCCCTGTAACACAGGGCCGGCTCGTGACCCGCGGAGATCCAGGTCAGGGAATGGGTCTCCGGATCGAGGACGGCGTAAAACAGGGTCAGGAACTGGTCGTCCCGGGAGTCGTGGACCAAGTGGCTGTTGAGCGTCTGGAGCAGATCCTGGAGGTTCAGGTTGTATTGCAGAGCGTGGGACCGGATCACTCCGCGGGCGGAGGCCATGAGGAAAGCGGCACCCAGGCCGTGCCCGCTCACATCGCCCACGGCGATGGCCAGCTTGTTCATCTGCGGGGCCTGGATGTCAATGAAGTCATAGTAATCCCCGCCTGTCTCGTCGGAGTAGATGCTGGTTCCGCAGATATCGAATCCGGGAGTCTTGGGCGCATAGCGGGGCAGAAGATAGTTCTGGGCCTTTTTGGCCACTTCCATGGCCTGGCTCATGCGCTTGTGTTCTTCCAGCTTGGGCCCGATGTTGTTGAAGATGTCCCCCAGTTCCTGCATCTCGTCCCTGGAGTCGAGATCGATCCTGGTCTGGAAGTCGCCCTGGGCCAGCCTTCGCGCCGCGCTGGCAAGGTTCAGGACCGGTCTGGTCATGGAACGGGCGCTCCAGAGGGCCAGAATCACGGAGAGCCCGATCGCCGCGAGAAGGATGAGCCCGGAAAGGAGGATCCATTGGGAGGTCTGGGAGCGGATGGTCTGCTTTTCCGCTTCAGCCTGGGCAATGATCTCTTCGTAGGGCAGCAGGATCAGCGGAAAGGGTTCCCCCTGCTTGTGGGAGCCGTGCGCGAGCAGGAGCTCCCGGCCCCCGCGCTCGATTCGGTGCACTCCGGAGTCGCCGGAAGCGATCATGCTGCGCACCTTGGGAAAGGGCTCCAGATCGAAGGTATTTGAGAGAACGCCCTGGCCGAGTTCCGTCCGCTGCGCGTTTTCGCCGTCATTCGGGCTTTCCCGGGCCAGTATCTGCAGCGTGTCCGCTCCGGTCCCGTCTGGTTGATACGTCGCGAGCATGGCTGTCGCGGTCGCTCCCCAAATGGTGGCGAAGCGCAGGTCCTGGAAGGCCCGTTCGTAGGGCACGCTTAAGGCGGTCACCCCCGCGAATCGTCCGTCCGGGAAATGGACGGGCATGGCCACGACCTGATTGATAGCCAGGGTCGCGGGATTCCTGCTCACCGCGCGAACTATGGAACCGGCCTCCCGAGCGCGCTTGTACCAGGGCTCCTCGCGGGGATCGTAATTGGAAGGGATATTCCCGTGAGCGGGATAGGTGCTCTGAATACCGGAAGCGAGGACGGTGTGCTGCCAGAGAATGTGTTCCGGATGCAGCGTGTACACGAAGCGATAGCTCTCCGTCAGGTTGGAAATGCGATCCAGAGCGCGCGAGACGTCCTCCCTGCTCGTGCCCGGAGCGAGATGGACGACCTGGTGCTCGTAGTTGACCCAGACCGGGCCGCTTGACTCGGGGCGGTTCTGCCTCATGTGCTTGTAATCCAGGCGTAGCCCCGGCAAGGGGTCCTCCCCTTTTTGAAAATCTTCGGGAAAGTGGATTGTTGCCTCTTCTCTTGTTTCTCCACCCAGGAGCCGCTCCACTTGCTGCGCCTGGAAATGCAGGGCGCGTTCATGGGTCATTTTGTCCCGACGCAGAATGGCCGTGTAGTCCTGCACGATCTTGTGCAGGAGGTCCCGTTCCTTGCGCACGAGGATTTCCCCTGTGTGTTCGGCCAATCTCGTCCCGAACCGGGTCATGGAGGAATGCTGGAAGTAGGTCACCGTGACCAGCGGCACGACGACGAGAAAGATGGCCAGCAGGGAGAATTTGTTCCGTATCTTCATTCGCGCGGCTCCCGGTGGGAATGAGGATTACGCCGCCACGTACCGGTATATCGGGCGCGCGGGCATCCTGTACGTGAAGCGCCTATTGCGGCCCCCTTGCCCCGTGAAGGAGTGATTTGCCGCTGGAGCATCCCGGCTCCTGCTGCTTCCGGACCTCGGATCGCGCTATTCATGTTTTTCCTCGAGGTTGGCCAGATAGGGATTCCGGGAGTGCTGCCGGAATTCATAGGCCACCCCTTTGTTCAAGCTCCGGCACATGAAGAGCATGAGCACGGTGAACGGGAGCGCGGCGGTGATGGCCATCTTCTGCAGGGCCTCCAGCCCGCCCGCATAAAGCAGGATAACTGATGTTCCGGAAATGATCAGCCCCCAGGTTATCTTTTTGGCGGCGGGTGGAGAAAACTTCCCCCTGGAGGTCATCATGGACAGGACGAATGTTGCCGAATCCGCCGAAGTGATGAAGAAAACCCCGAGCAGGGCCACTGTGAGCAGGCTGAGCCCGATGCTCAGGGGAAAGAATTCGTAGAGCTCGAAGAGGCCTACAGAGACGTCTTGGGACACGGTCTGGGCGAGACCTGCCTGGCGGGTGAGCTCCACCTGGAAGGCCGCACCGCCGAAGACGCTGAACCAGAGGAAGGTGAGCAGCGTGGGCACGATGAGGGCGCCGGAAACGAATTCCCGGATGGTGCGCCCCCTGGAGATGCTTGCAACGAAAAGGCCCACGAAGGGGGACCAGGAGATCCACCAGGCCCAGTAGAACATGGTCCAGGAGTGGGTCCACTCATAGCCCTGGAAGGGATTGGTGGAGAGACTCATGGTGAACAGGGAGGAGAAGTAGTCCGCGATGGTGTTCAGAAAGATGTCCAGGATATAGGTGGTGGGGCCGGCGACGAGCATGAAGCCGAGCAGGGTGAGAGCGAGCATGATGTTGGTCTTGCTGAGCATCTGGATCCCCTTGTCCAGACCGCTCAGGCTGGAGATCAAAAACAGCACCGTGACCACGCAGATAATGATCACTGTGGCCGTGAACGTGGGCTCAAAGGGGAAGACCGTGGAAAGCCCGGAGGTGATCTGCATGGCCCCGAGCCCGAGAGAGGTCACCACGCCGAAAACCGTGGCGAAGACTGCCAGGGCGTCGATGAGATACCCCGGGATCCCGTAGATCCGTTCCCCGATGAGGGGATAGAAACAGCTGGAGATGAGAGGGGGCATGCCGCGCCGAAAGGAGAAATAGGCGATGCACATGCTCATAGTGATGTAGATCGCCCAGGGCTGGATCCCCCAGTGGAAGAAGCTGTATTTCATGGCAAATTTTGCGGCCATGCCCGATTCCTGTGTGATGTAATCCGGGGGGTTGAGGTAGTGGCTCATGGGCTCGGCCACGCCCCAAAAGATCATGCCGATCCCCATTCCCGCGGCGAAGAGCATGCTGAACCAGCCGAAATAGGAATATTGCGGCTTTTCCTCGTCCTTGCCCAGTTTGATCCTTCCGTATCTGCTCAAGGCAAGGTAGAGATTGAAGACGATAAAGAGAAAGGCGGCCAGAAGATACCCCCACCCGAACATTCCGATGATGCGCTCCTGCAGATAGGTGGCCAGGGAGGCAAGTCCGTCCGGACTGAGAATGCCGATCACCACGAAGAAAAGCACGATGAAGAGCGCGATGATGAAGACGATATTGTTTTTCAGAAGCTGCATGCTCTCGTTCCTGTTGTGTTTCCGTCGGATCGGGGTCGGTTCGAGCCGTGAATGATTAACTTCTCCGGATGTCGGTGACAATGAACAGGGAACATCTCGTCCTGTCCGGGAGCGTCTCCGCCACGGAGCCGAGCATCTGTTCCAGGGGCTTGGCCTTCTCCGATTTGCCCACGATGATCAGATCCACCTTTTTTTTCCGGGATTGGCGAATGATCTGCCCCTTGATCGAGCCAGTGACTTCCAGGGTTTCCACAGTTGTGAAGGCGAAGGAGCACTCCCGGGCCAGGCGCTGCAGATTGCGCATGCTCTCCTGGCGTCTTTCTTCCTCGGCATACGGATCCGGCGCCCTTTCTCCCACATGGAGCAGATACAGCGTGTCCGTCCGAAAGTCGCTGTCTTGCAGATAGGGCATGACCGCGCTGTCCGTATGCTGGAAGTCCGTGGCATAGAGAACGCGGTTCAGGCTTGTCTTTCGCTCCAGGTGCCCCCCTCCTTGGTAGATGAAAACCGGAAGCGTGCACATGCGCAGGATGTCCGCGTCCGCGCTGCCCAGCAAGGTCTGCTTGATCACGTTCTTTTTGCGCCAGTGCAGGCTCAGGTAGTCCGCCTCGAGCTCCTTGGCGGTTTGAATGACTGTATCCGCAATGCGGCCGGTTTTGAAGTACATCTCCACGTACAGTCCCAGCTCGCGCAGGCTGTCCGCAATATTGCGGATGGCTTGCTGGATGGTCCTTTGTTTGGGGGAATCCTCCTTGTTGGCCATAACATGGACCAGATAGACTGTTTCCGTGCCGAAGCACTTCAGGCACTGGGCCATGTCATACAGTTTCTGCTTGGGCTCTTTGAGGCTCAGGGGGAGCACGGCGGTTTTCAGCATGCTGGGCTCCGCAAGATCTGGGTTTTGCCGGCATATGGGATACGGATCGCTTGCGAGGGTACACAAATTTGTGCCGGGACAAAAGAGGTTTGCCGTTGGGTTAGGTGTGGGGTACTTCGTTCCCCGTTCCTCGTTCTGGGTTCTGGATGTTCGGAACCGAGTCTGAATTTCGTTTTTTGGATTCGAATTTCGAATTCATGATTTTGAATGACTGGTTCTTGAGGTCTTGGCGGTTTATTCTTTCTAGAGCGGATTCGCATGGCCTGCAATGAACCGAGCCTTGCCAATAGAGTGCTTGTCGGATTAGTATTCCGGATCGATAAGTTCTTTTCTGCATTCGATACCCTTTTGCCGGCAGTGAAAACAGTGAAAGCCCGTCCCGGCTTTATCCGGAAGTGTGCCATTGGGGATGCGAGTCGACGAAAAGGAAGAGGATGGCTATGGCGGAAAACGACTTTCTTATGCAGGCCCTGAGCAGCCGTTTCCCGGAAGAGGAGGCGGAGTGCCTCCGGAGGTTGGTGCTGGATTGTTTCCGGGAGACCAATCCCCGGTACGAGGATATCGATATATCCGGGGACAGCAAGGACGAATGTCTCCTCGAGGCCTTTGAGGACCGAATTGTCGTGCCCGCCCGCTCCGGGCCGGGCGGAGGATGGAACGACCGTTCCCTGCGCCTGGAGGCTGGGGAATACTACACCATGCCCCCGGTGGTGTGGCATCTCATGCGGCTCGCTCAGACCCACGGCCGTTTTCTGCCGGACCAGGCCCTGCACGAGGCTCTGTGTTCGGTGCTCGGTGAGGACACGGAGCAGAGCGCTTCATTGGTCCGGGAAGCCCGCAAGCACGTAACACGGCAGTACTTCGAGGCGGGGCTCTTCGCCGTGCTGGCCCGGAATCTGGAACTGGATCTCGATCTGCACGAGACACTGGATCGATATGTGCTCCTGGGTATTGCGAGCCCTTACGCAAAAGGGGATGTAAATTCCGGCCTGGCCTGGTACGAGATCAATCCCTGCCTTTTCTGGTA
>CAYNCR010000074.1:0-11015 GCA_964395575.1 uncultured Desulfohalobiaceae bacterium | reverse complement strand
AGCTAACGACATTCCCGCTCATGTCCGTAAAAGTAACGATTGTGTTATTAAAGGTTGCATTAATGTGGGCCATCCCATTGGGAATGTTCTTTTTGACCTTTTTCTTGGTGGATCTTTTCGCTTTCGCCATGCTTTCACTCCAAAAGGTTATTTCTTCTTCTTACCGATAAGGGATCGCTTGGGGCCTTTTCGGGTGCGCGCATTCGTCTTGCTGCGCTGGCCTTGAGCGGGGAGATTGCGCTTGTGTCGATTCCCCCGGTGACACCCGATTTCCATGAGCCGTTTAATATTCGCGTTCACCTCGCGTCTGAGGTCTCCCTCGACTTTATAATTCTGCTCGATGCCCTGACGAAGAGTGTTGACCTCGTCTGTGGAAAGATCGTCGGTCTTCTTGGTCCAGTCGACACCTAGGGAATCCAGAATCGAGAGAGCCGTGGAGTGGCCGATACCGTAAATGTATGTCAAGGCCACGTCCAATCGCTTATTTTTGGGTAAATCAACACTAGCGATTCGTACCACTTTGAACCTCCAGTTAGCCTTGCCTTTGCTTATGGCGAGGATTGGTGCAAATTACGCGCAAAATGCCCTTTCGCTTAATAACTTTGCACTTGGGACATACTTTTCGCACGGAAGGTCTTACTTTCATAACTTACTCCTCAAAGATAACTATAACACACCCTTTTTCTTGGCTTTTTGCATCAATCCTTCATATTGATGGGTAATCAAATGGGATTGTACCTGGGTCATGGTATCAATGGCCACACCAACGACAATCAACAAAGCCGTGCCCCCAAAGTAAAAGGGGAGATTCAGCTGGTTGATCAACTGCATGGGAATCACGCAAATCGCGGCTACGTAAAGAGCACCCCAGAAAGTAAGTCGAGATAGGACCTTATCGATATATTCCTTGGTCTGTTTCCCCGGGCGAATACCTGGGATAAAGCCGCCCTGCTTCTTAAGGTTTTCGGCAACATCCTTGGGATCGAACACAATTGCTGTATAAAAGAAGCAGAAAAAGATGATCAATCCGACATAGACGATGGTATAGGGCAAAGAGCCTGGTCGCAGATAGGCAGATATATCCTGAAGCCAAGTAATCTGCGAAAAGTTTGTGATTGTCGCGGGAAACATGAGAATCGAAGAGGCAAAAATAGGCGGAATCACTCCAGCAGTATTAATGCGTAAGGGAAGATGGGTAGACTGTCCACCATACATGCGACGACCCATCATTCTTTTGGCATATTGGATAGGAATTCTGCGCTGGGACGTTTCCATAAAGCATATGAAGGCAAGAACGCCAGCCATGAAGGCTATCACAAGCAAGAGCACAAAAAAGGTCAACTCCCCTGTGCTCAAGAGGCTGTAGGTCTTGGTCAGAGCGCCCGGAATCCTTGCCACGATGCCGGCGAAAATGATCAGGGATATGCCGTTGCCGATGCCGCGGGCGGAAATCTGCTCGCCGAGCCACATGATAAAAATGGTGCCGGTGACCATTGTGATCACAGTGGTTAGAACAAACTGCATTCCGGGATCCGGTACGACAGGGGCACCAGAGGGGCTGGTCATCTTCTGCAGCCCGAATGCTATGCCCGATCCCTGGACCAGGGTAATCAGCACAGTGGCGTAACGGGTATACTGATTGATCTTCTTGCGCCCCGCCTCACCCTCGTGCTTTTTCAAACGCTCCAGCTCTGGGCTGACAACGACGAGAAGCTCAAATATAATCGCCGCGGAAATGTAGGGCATAATGCCCAGGGCAAAAACAGAAAGCCGGCTCAGCCCACCGCCGGAAAACATGTCAAAAAGGCCGAACAGGGTATTCTGGGCATTTGCGAAGAAATCGGAAATTGCCTCACTGTCCACGCCTGGCACAGGGATATGAATACCCAGGCGATAGACAGTCAGCATGGCGAAGGTGAAAAGAATCTTGTTCCGCAGTTGCTTGACCCCGGACTGGGACTGTGAGCCTTGAGCCAATTAGGATTCCTCCAATGCCTTGGCTTCACCGCCCGCGGCTTCAATCTTTTCCCGAGCGGACTTGCTGAATCGATGCGCCTCGACACGCAATGGTCTCTCAGCCTTGCCCTCCCCAAGTACCTTGACAGGGGCTTTGTCGCCACAGGCCTGAAAAAGATCGTCAATTCCGATGTCCGTCTGCCCGGAGAATTTCGACTCCAGGTCCTTAAGGTTGATAATGGAATACTTGACCGGAAAAGGGCTCTTAAAACCGCTTTTGGGAACTCTGCGCACAAGAGGCAGTTGGCCGCCCTCGAATGTAGGATGTATACTCTGCCCCGCACGCTTCTTTTGGCCCTTGGTACCTCTGCCGGCGGAAAAACCGAGGCCGCTTCCGGGACCTCGACCTCTTCGTTTCCGCTTCTTTTGATCCGTCGGGAATGCTTTGAGCTCGTGAATACGCATTATCGCTTCACCTCGACCAAGTGCTTAACTTTGTTGATTTTGCCCCAGACCGTCGGATCATCCGCGTGATTGCGAACCTGATTCATACGGGTCAAACCGAGGGCCTGCAGATTTCTGCGCTGCTTCGGCGTCCGCTTATTGGGGCTTCGCACCAATTTGACCTGCATTGTCGACCTCATCTTATCTGGAGATTGAGAGTTCCTTTCCCCGGACGCGACTCACTTCCTCAGGGGTCCTCAACTCGAGAAGACCGGTCAGCGTGGCCTTGACCACATTCACCGGATTGTTGGAACCAAGGGACTTGGTCAGCACATCCGTAACACCGAGTGCCTCCATGATGGCGCGCACAGGGCCACCGGCAATAATGCCGGTTCCCGCGCCGGCTGGCTTGATAAGAACCCTTGCCCCGCAATAGTCGCCGACTACCTGATAGGGAAGGGTGCCATCCAGTACAGGGATTTCATAAAGTGTCTTCTTGGCGCGCTCGGTGCCCTTGGCGATGGCATCAGGGACCTGATTGGCCTTGCCCTGGGCAGTGCCAACTTTCCCCTGACCGTCGCCGACTACAACAAGGGCGCTGAACTTAAAATTGCGGCCGCCTTTGACGACTTTGGCCACTCTGTTCAAATGAACAATCTTTTCAATGTAGCCCAGTTCATTTCCTGCCATTATCAACCTCAGCTAGAATTTAAGGCCTTCCTCGCGCGCACTGTCAGCAAGTGCTTTGATGCGGCCGGTATACACATATCCATTCCGATCGAACACCACGCTTTCCAGACCGTTTTGCTTGGCTTTTTGGGCAATATCCTGCCCAACAAGCCGAGCTGTTTCTACGGTCAGTGTCTTGTCCCTAGCCAGGGAAAGACTCGAGGAGGCAGCTTTTGTTTCCTGATTCTCGTCGTCCACGATTTGCGCGTAAATATATTTGTTGGATCGAAAGACGACGAGTCGAGGCATTTGTGGTGTCCCCGATATTTTTTTCCGGATGCGGCGCTTACGCTTGTGACGCGCTTCATTTCTGGTCAGTTTCATATCGGGCTTCCCTTACTTCTTAGAAGATTTTCCGGCTTTTTGCTGGATTTGTTCACCCACATAGCGAATACCTTTACCCTTATAGGGCTCAGGACGCCTGATACGACGGATGCGGGCAGCAAATTCGCCAACGCGTTCCTTGTCAATGCCGGAAATGAAAAGCTTATTCCCTTCCGTGCGTGCCTGAATGTCGTCAGGAAGAGGCACGTGCTGGGCATTGGAGTAGCCGACATTCAAAATGATGGTCTGTCCATCGACTTGGACCTTGTAGCCAACGCCCACAAGCTCCAGACCCTTCTCGTAGCCCTGACTGACTCCCTGTACGGCATTGTTCAGCAAAGTGCGCCGCAACCCGTGCTGCTCCTTGGCAACCTTGCTGTTGTCAACACGCTGAACATGGATGACGGAGTCATCCTGTTCATAGCGAATTTTATGATGTGTGGCGAGTTGTATCTCGCCTCTGGGGCCTTTTACTGTAATGCTGCCCTTGTCGAAGCTGACTTCGACGTTATCCGGCAGGGAAACAGGCAATTTACCGATCCTCGACATAATTATCTCCGCTTACCAGATTTGGCAGAGCAGCTCTCCGCCGACATTGTCACGTAGGGCTTGATAACCGGGGATAACCCCTTTGGATGTGGAAAGGATGTTGATGCCCAATCCGCTCTGGACTTTCGGGGTTTCCTTGGCCTTGACATAGCGTCGGCAACTGGGCTTGCTGACTCGGGTCATGCCCTTGATTGCTGGCTTGCCGGTCACGTACTTGAGTTGAATACGAATCTCGCGCTCCGTCTCGGAAAAGGACTGAATATATCCTTCTTCCTGCAGGATCCTCGCGACTGAAGACTTCATCTTGGATCGCGGTACTGAAACTTCTCTGTGCAAGGCCATGTGAGCATTGCGTATTCTAGCGATCATGTCCGCGATGGGATCGCTCGTTGGCATAAGGTTCTCCTTACCAGCTGGCTTTTCGAATTCCGGGAATTTCGCCATGGAGGCTCATATTCCTGAAACAGATGCGGCAGATTCCGAACTTGCGCAGAAATCCCCTTGCTCGACCGCAAAGGGGGCAACGATTATATTCCCGGACGCGGAACTTCTGCTTTTTGGCGGCTTTGGCCATGAGTGCTTTGCGTGCCAATTCTCGGTCCTCCTTATTTGGCGAAGGGCATGCCCATATTCTTGAGCAGGGATTTCCCTTCCTTATCCGTGTGCGCGGAAGTCACGATGGTCACGTTCAGACCCTTGATCCGATCGACTCTTTCCTGATTGATATCGGGAAAAATCGTGTGCTCACGGATTCCGAGCGTATAGTTGCCCCGTCCGTCAAAACCTCTGTCGGACAGACCGCGAAAGTCCTTGACGCGCGGCAGGGCAAAGTTAACCAGCTTCTCAAAAAATTCCCACATACGCAAGCGGCGAAGGGTTACCTTGCACCCCACAGGCATGCCCTGACGCACCTTGAAGGCGGCAATGGACTTTTTAGCACGTGTGACTATCGCTTTTTGCCCCGCAATTGTGCTCAATTCGCTCGTGGCGTCCTGCAGGAGTTTGTTGTCCTGACTTGCTTCACCGAGACCCATATTCAAGGAAATATAGCGCAGGGCTGGCACTTCCATGTAGGATTTGTAGCCGAATTCCTGCTTAAGCTCGGGAGCGACCTTTTCTTTATACACGTTTTGTGCACGGGTCATGAGCGCCTCGCATACTCTGCTTTTTAGTCAATGAACTCCTTGCACTTCTTGCAGTATCGGAGCTTTTTTTCATCATCCGTTACATGATAGCCGATGCGTGTTGCATTCGTGCAGGATGTACACAAAAGAGCAACATTGGACATGCTCAAGGGAGCGTCCAGATCCTGAATCCCACCCTGTTGACCGGATTGGGGATTGCCTCTGGTGTGGCGCTTGACTTGATTCACGTTCTCGACCACCACATTGCCCTTCTTGGAATCGACTTTCTTGACAGTTCCGATTTTTCCCCGATCCTTTCCGGTGAGGACCTTGACTTTATCGTTGACCAAAATCTTCTTTTTCATCGCGGAACCTCTAAAGGACTTCGGGTGCTAATGATACAATCTTCATGAAATTTTTCTGCCGCAACTCACGGGCGACCGGCCCGAATATTCTGGTGCCTACCGGTTCATTGTTCCTGTTAAGCAGCACTGCTGAGTTGTTGTCGAAAACAATTACCGATCCGTTCTCGCGAGCTATCTCCTTGCGCGTACGCACAATAACGGCACGATAGACTTCGCCCTTCTTCACCTTGGACCGGGGGATGGCTTCCTTGACGGAGACGACAATAATATCGCCAATACTGGCGTATCTCCGCTTGCTCCCGCCGAGAACCTTGATGCAGCTCACGAGCTTGGCACCGGAATTATCCGCTATATCCAGCTTGGATTCTACCTGAATCATTGGATCCCCCTAAACAGCTTTTTCCTCAAGTTTCTTGAGCGACCATCGCTTGCGCTTGCTCAGCGGGCGACTTTCCATAATCTGCACTTTATCGCCTATCTTGCAGGAATTGTGGGGATCGTGTGCCATGAATTTCTTCCGTCGCCGGATATATTTCTTATAAAGCGGATGCTGAACCATTGTCTCACAACGAACGATGATCGTCTTATCCGCTTTATTGCTCACGACATAACCTGTCATAATACGTTTACTCATGGCCCTGCTCCAGATCCCTTTCCCTTAGAATGGTCAGAATTCGCGCTACATTCCTTTTCACCGTCTTCATGCGCTGCGTGTTCCCAAGCTGGCCCGTAGCGTGTTGAAACCTCAGATTGAAAAGTTCCTTGCGAAAGTCACTCAGCCTGTTTTGCAGTTCGGAATCATTTTTTTCGCGCATCTCAGAGGATTTCATGGATCACCCCTTATCCTCGATTTTCGTCTTTACCGGCAATTTCTGGGCAGCCAGCAAAAGGGCTTCTCGGGCCCGATTCACATTGACGCCGGAGATCTCGAACATGATTTTACCCGGCTTAACGGGTGCAATGTACCCTTCGGGCGTACCCTTTCCCTTGCCCATGCGGGTTTCTGCTGGTTTGGCGGTATAGGGTTTGTCCGGGAAAATACGGATATAGACCTTTCCGCCCCTTTTCAGATGGCGCATGATGGCCACACGGGCTGCTTCAATCTGACGGTTGGTGATCCTGCCGTGTTCAACCGTCTTCATTCCGATATCACCAAAAGCAATACGCGTTCCGCGCAAGGCCTTGCCCTTATCGAAATTGCGGTGTTGCTTTCTCCAGCGTATCCGTTTGGGACTAAGCATGGCTGGTTACCTCGTCGAGTATTTCGCCTTTAAATATCCACACTTTGACGCCGATAATACCGTAAGTGGTATGGGCAGTGGCAAAGCCGTAATCAATATCCGCGCGAAGAGTGTGCAGCGGAACGCGTCCATCCCTGAACCATTCGGTTCGCGCAATCTCGGCGCCTCCGAGTCGTCCGGCACAGCTGATCTTGATCCCTTCGGCTCCGAATTTTCGGGCCAGGCCGATTGTGCGCTTCATGGCCCTGCGGAAGGCAACACGGCGCTCCAGCTGCATGGCCACGTTTTCCGCTACAAGCTGCGCATCGGTTTCGGGCCGACGTACTTCGTTCACTTCGATGACGAATTCGTTCTTGAACTTGTGCTTGAGTTCGTTGCGAAGCTTCTCGATTTCGGCGCCCTTCCGACCGATGACGATTCCGGGTCGGGCCGTGTAGATGATCAGCCGGACTTTCTCGGCGGCTCGCTCAATCTCGATGCGGGATATACCGCCGTGATAGAGTCGTTTCTTGACAAAGTTACGGATCTTTTTGTCCTGGTATATGAACTGGGCATAATTCTTTTCGCTATACCACCGGGAAAGCCAATTCTTATTATAGCCCAGGCGAAATCCGTGGGGATGAACTTTCTGGCCCAAAATTGCCCTCCTAAGGTTCGTCGACAGTTACAGTTATGTGACTCGTTCGCTTGAGGATCCTCGTTGCCCGGCCCATAGCCCTGGGTTTGATGCGCTTCCAGGTCGGGCCCTCATCAACTTGAATCCTTTTGACAAACAACCTGTCCACGTCGAGGGATGCGTTGTTTTCCGCATTGGAAATGGCGGAATACAACACACGATACAGGACACGGGCTGGCTTCTTATTGGTAAAGCGAAGCAGGTTGAGTGCCTCGTCTACAGGTAGATCCTTCACATTTTTGGCCACCAGACGCGTCTTGCGCGGTGACACTCGAGTAAAGCGGGCCTTGGCTTGAACCTCCATGCAGCACCTCGAATATCGTTATTTCTTGCCCTTTGCTCGGCTTTTCTTGTCACCCGCATGGCCGTGAAAGGTACGTGAGGGTGAAAACTCGCCCAGCTTGTGACCAACCATATTTTCCGTGACGAAGACGGGAACGAATTTCTTGCCATTGTGTACAGCGAAAGTCGTTCCCACCATTTCGGGCGTAATCGTGGAACGGCGGGACCAGGTCTTGATCACGCTACGGTCGCCGCTATCCTTGGCACGGTTGACCTTCCTGAGCAGTTGACCGTCGACAAAAGGGCCTTTTTTAAGGGACCTCGGCATAAGGGCTCCTCTCACAGTTAAGCTGATCTGTCCAGTTTCATGAATCGTTGGGACACAATACGTCGGCTCGACAAGAGCTGGGCTGGATACGGCGCATCAATAAAGCCGTTTCCATGAATTTACGGTATCCGTTGCCCGTCGCGTGAGCTCTGATCGCTTCAAGGGGTTTAGCGCTTTCTGCGCCTGACGATAAACTTGGAAGAAACCTTCTTGCGAGGCCTTGTCTTGTATCCCTTCGTGGGAGTGCCCCAAGGCGTAACGGGATGACGCCCACCGGAGCTTCGGCCTTCACCACCACCCAAGGGGTGGTCGATGGGGTTCGTGGCAACGCCGCGGACTTGGGGACGCTTGGCACGATATCTGTTCCGGCCGGCTTTTCCGATCTTGATATTCTCGTGCTCAATATTGCCTACCTGGCCCACAGTGGCCATGCATCCGGAAAGGACCTTGCGGGTTTCTCCGGAAGGAAGGCGAATAAGGGAAAACTTGCCCTCCCTGTCTACAACCTGAGCGTAGGTTCCGGCTGAACGGCAGATTTGACCGCCTTTTCCGGGCTCGAGCTCAATGTTGTGGACCACGGTGCCGTTGGGAATATTCTTCAACGGAAGAGCGTTTCCGCGCCTGATTTCAGCACTGGGGCTTGCCACAACGCGTTCACCGACTTTGAGATGACGCGGCGCCAGAATATAGCGCTTTTCGCCGTCAACATAGTGCAGAAGGGCAATACGAGCGCTCCGGTTTGGATCGTATTCCAAAGCGGCAACCTTGGCTTCAACTTCGGGCTTGTTGCGCTTGAAATCGATTAAACGGTACTTTCTCTTGTGCCCGCCGCCACGCCGACGACTGGTTATACGGCCATAGACGTTGCGACCGCTCTTTTTGTTCAGTCCCTTGACCAGATTTTTCTCGGGGCTCTTTCTGGTGAGATCCCGAAAATCATGGATACTCTGTTCGCGCTGTCCGGGGGAGGTGGGTTTCAGATTCTTAACCGCCATAATTAAGCACCTTCAAAGTATGAGATTTTCTCTCCGGGCTCCAGAGTAATATAGGCCTTCTTGTACCCCGATTTTTTGCCCATGGTCCGGCCAAAGCGTTTTCTGAGCTGAGGCTTCTTGTTTGTGGTGTTCACGCGATGGACACGCACCTGAAATGCCTCTTCAATAGCTTTCTTGATTTCGATCTTATTGGCCTGATCATGCACCAGGAAGACAAGCTGATTGTCCTCCTCCTTGAGGGCAGTGGTCTTCTCCGTAATGTGCGGCCTGTACAAAATCCGTGTATAATCCATGACTAGTGCAACCTTTCCTTGATTTTTTCGACGCCTTCGGTGGTCAAGACAATATGCTCGTATTTGAGGATATCGTAAGTGTTCAGATTGTCCGCGGTAACGAGCTTGGCGTCGGGAATATTGCGTGTGGCGAGATCAAGATTTGTATCTTTTTTTGCCACCACGATCAAGGGCTTGCTCAGATTCAATGAGAATTGAATTTGGGTAAAATCCCGGGTCTTGGGCCTCTCCAGACTCAAGTCATTAAGGAGAACGAGCTCGGAATCCCTGAGCTTCCCGCTCAAAGCCATCTTCAAAGCCAGACGCTTGGTCTTGCGGTTCACCTTCTTGTCATAAGCCCTGGGCTTGGGTCCGTGTATAATCGCTCCGCCGGGCCAGAGGGGCGAACGCACGGAACCGGCTCTGGCGCGCCCGGTTCCTTTTTGCCGCCAGGGCTTCTTGCCGCCGCCTCGGATTGTGGAGCGGGTTTTGTAGTGAACAGTACCCAGCCTCCCGGATGCGAGATGAGCCTTTACCACGGAATTGAGAATCTCTGGCTTGATCGACACATGGAAAATGTCTTCCGGGAGCTTGTACTCGCCGACGGGATTATTGTATTGATCGACTAGCGATATTGCGCTCATGATTTCGGCCCCTTCCTAGTCCTTGCGAAGATAGAGTATTCCGTTCTTCGGTCCCGGCACTTGCCCCTTGATGAGGATGACGTTGTCCTCGGTCCGCACATCGACGATCTCAAGATTCTTGAGCGTGATCTTGCGATTACCCATTCTGCCGGGCATTTTTTTTCCTTTGTACACCCTTGCCGGGTCGGACATTTGACCGATCGAGCCTCCGTGGCGGTGCACCTTGTGCGTTCCGTGCGTATCCGGCGCACCAGAAAAATTCCAGCGCTTCATGACACCGCTGAAGCCCCGACCCTTGGAAAGGCCGGTCACCTTGATTTTATCCCCGATCCCGAATTGATCCGCCTCCAGCTGCTGACCTTCCTCGTAGCTCTGAACGTCGGAAAAACGAAACTCTTTCAGGTAACGATAAAATGCGTCAACATGCCGGCTATAATGACCCTTGACGGGCTTGGTAAGCTTCCGTCCGGGAATGGATTCGAAGCCGAGCTGTACGGCTTCGTAGCCGTCAGTGGCATGCTCCTTTTTCTGCACAACCTGGCACGGACCAGCCACGACAGCGGTACAGGGGATCCTTTGGCCATTCTGTCCGAATATGGCAGTCATGCCGATCTTTTTGCCGATGAGTCCTACCGCGCTCATATCCACCTCATTAGAGCTTGATTTCCACGTCCACACCTGCGGGCAAGCTCAATTTGCCCAGGGCATCAACGGTCTGCTGAGTCGGCTCCAGGAGATCCAGCAATCGCTTATGTACACGAATTTCGAACTGTTCTCTGGATTTCTTGTTTACGTGGACAGAGCGGTTGACAGTGAATCGCTGGATCTTGGTCGGCAAGGGAATGGGACCGGCTATGCTGGCTCCGGTGTTGTGCGCGGAGTCGACGATTTCTGTCACGGCCTTGTCCAGGATTCTGTAATCATAGGCCTTGAGCTTTATGCGGATTCTCTCTCGTGTCATCGTAGCCATTCTTCAACCCCTAATGCGGTCAGCAGGTTCTCTTGTCTGCTCTCACCGGGCCTTTCGTTATTCCACGATTTCGGAGACGACACCGGCTCCAACAGTACGCCCACCCTCACGGATGG